>NZ_CP024848.1:495662-796324 GCF_003352005.1 Oceanobacillus zhaokaii | reverse complement strand
GTTCGTTTTAATATGAACATCGAAACAAAGTAAACGAGTAAGCCCAAAATGATAATGAACAAGCGATATTTAATAAAGATGACGTCACCAACATAAAAACTCCCTTGTAGAAATGCTGGGGGAGAGACTGCTATTTGATTTGGTCCAAATACAACTTTAATAAATTCCTGCAGCACGAGCATGAAGCCTAAAGTGATTAAGATTTGTTGAATATGATTGCCGTATACCGGTCGAATGATTAACCTTTCCGTAATAAGTCCGAGTAATAGTCCAGTTACAATCGCAACAATAATCCCAACAATAAAGCTGCCGCTTAACTGATAGCTCCACACACCGGTATAGGCACCCCAGATAAATAATCCTCCATGGGCAAAGTTCAGTACACTCATTAGACCAAAGATTAGTGTTAATCCAGCTGCAAGGAGGAAAATTAACATGCCTGTCGCGAGCCCATTAATAACTAACGTACTAATTAAATCCATGTGACTTCCCCCCTAGGAAATACCGAGATATTTTTTCATTAAGACCTTATCTTCTTTTAGTTCATCCATTTGCCCACTATGAACCGTCTTGCCGTCATCAATAATGTAAAATTGTTTTCCAATCTTACTTGCCATTAAAAAGTTCTGTTCGACTAATAGAATTGTTGTTTGCTCTTTCATTTGTTCAATAGACTCGGTTACTTTATCAACAATAATTGGTGCGAGGCCCTTACTTGGCTCATCAATGAGGAGTAGTTCATTTTCATTAACATACGCCCGGGCAATTGCCAGCATTTGTTTTTGACCACCACTAAGTGCGCCACCAGGCTTTTTCCAAAACTTTTTTAAATCTGGAAAAAGATCGAGCACCCATTCCATTCTTTTCGTAGTCTCCTCATCCTCTTTCTTCATGGCAACTCTCATATTTTCGCCTACTGTTAACTCACCGAAAATCCCTTGTTCCTCTGGCACGAAGCCAATTCCTTTGTTCGCAATTCGATGTGTCAGCAAATTACTAATCTCTTCACCTTGAAAGGTGATTGTTCCTTTCGACACCCTGTTTAGTCCCATAATCGTTCTTAATGTTGTCGTTTTCCCTGCACCGTTTCTCCCAAGCAATACAGTAACATCTCCCTTAGGAACTTCGAATGAGATATCATGTAAAATATGAAACTTCTGGATAAATGCCTCTACTTGATTTAATCTAAGTAAGCTGCTCATCATACTCCCCTCCCAAATACGCTGATTGAACGGTTTCATTTTCGATTATTTCTTCAGGCGTACCACGCGCAATTAATTCGCCATGATATAACACAAGCACCTCATCAGACATTCCCAAAATCATGTCCATCTTGTGCTCGATCAGCACAATCGTCCGATCCCCCTGATCCTTAATTTTCTTAATGACATCAATGATCGCTGGAACTTCCTCCAATGACATACCTGCTGTCGGCTCATCGAGCAATAAAATCTCTGTCTCTAAAGCTAATAGCATTGCAATCTCTAATTTCCGCTTTTCTCCATGTGCTAGATTAACTGCAAGTGAGTCTGCCTTGTCATCGAGAAAAACAATTTTCAATAATTCATTTGCTTTTTCTTTAAATTGCTTATAATGGTTAAAGTGAGCAAGCATTTGATAACGAACATTCGCTTGCGATTGCACCGCTAAGCGAACATTTTCATGCACGGTTAGATTGGGGAATACATTCGTAATTTGAAAGGATCTTCCAATTCCTAAGCGGGTCCGATTAGTAGTAGACAGTTTCGTAATATCTCTTCCCTTAAAATAAATCGTTCCATTTGTCGGAGCTAACTGCCCGCTAAGCAGATTAAAAAAAGTAGTCTTTCCTGCTCCATTCGGTCCAATAATGGAGGTAAATTTTTTCTCAGTTATTTTTACAGATACAGCATTTACTGCAACATGTCCGCCAAAGGCAATCGATAAGTCTTTCGTTTCTAATATCGCTTCCACATTCTTCCTCCTTTCAACTTTACAAATGAACAAACTTGCACATTTACTAATGGCTTTCCTTTCCACCCATCCCTCATGTGATAAAGCAGCCCACATTTTTGCAGATAGGAAAGCGTTATACTCTCCTATCTGCCATGAGTATTATCCGAATTCTCTTATTGATTCATAATTGGCGGTGCCGTTTCTTCTGGCGTTAGAGCACGTTTTAATACCGGAACTGGATAGTCAAATTCATCGCTTTCTTCCAAGGTCACGGAATACATTTCTTGAAGCGCCTGATGGTCCTCTTCACGGAATGTCATCGTTCCTTTCGGCGTTTCAAAGCTCATTCCCTCCATTGTTTCCATTAATGTATCTGTATTTGTGTCACCGTCTGTTTGTTTAAGTGCTTCAACAATAGCAAGTGCGGCACTCATCCCACCAGCAGTGAATAGATCTGGAACTGCACCATCATATTTACTTTTATGCTGCTCTACCAACCAGTCATTCACTTCATTATCTGGAAGTGTATGATAATACAATGTAAACCCTTCCATTCCTGCTAACGCAGTCATTGTTGGCAGTGTTGCAATATCTGCTACCCCAGTTGTCACTTTTATCCCGTGATCTTCCACTTTCATATCAACAATTTGATTCCAAGGAGTATTTGCTCCAGCCCATACTACATAAAGATAATCCGGTTTTGCTTCAATAATCTTCTGGATATTTGCTGTAAAATCTGTTGCAGCTTGGTCTGCATATTCTTCATGCACAAGTTCAGCACCTAATGATTCTGCTGCACTAATGAATGCCTTCGCACCATCATGTCCAAATGAATAATCTGGTGCAAGTGTTGCTATTTTTACCCCTTCACCAGCTACTGCCGCTGCTGCTGCAAATGCATCCTGTGAAGAGTTTCTTGCAGTTCGGAAAACATAATCATTGTATTCTGATCCTGTAATACTATCTGCTGCCGCTGGTTCAACGACCATAATCTTCTCATACTCCTCCGCAAGTGGAGTGACAGCTAACGTATCACCTGAACTTGATGAACCAACAAGAAAATCAACTTCTTCATCCTCAAGCAAGCTGATTGCCGCTTGTCTAGCTACCGTTGGATCTGTTTCTGTATCTTTAAAAATATATTCAATTTTCTTCCCAGCAACTTCCATCGTTCCATCTGTAGCGTATTCAATCCCTAACTCAAACCCTTTTTTCGTCTGATCCCCATAAGATTCAAGCGCACCAGTTAATGATGCAAGAACACCAATTTTGATTGTCTCACCTGGTTCTGCAGATACTTCTTCTGACCCGTCTGCTTCTTCTGTACTGCTCGAAGTTTCTTTCTCCCCTGACGTATCATTGCTATCACTACATGCTGCTAGAATTCCAAAAGCTAATAATGCAAGAAAAAGTAAACTTAGTATACGAAATAACTTCATTTCAAATTGCCCCCTTTTTCGCTTCATAATATTTAACTACTGCAATCATATATTGTAGTAGTTACAAGGAAGTTACAAGACCTTAACCTAACCATCGTATGGCAGTCGCTGCCCATGTGTAGCCTGTTCCAGCAGAGACTAGAACAGCAATGTCTCCTCTTTCAAGCACTTCATTTTTCTCAGCAAGGTGCAGACCAAAGCATGGATCCAGTGCAGACATATGTCCGTGATGTGTTAAGTAAATCGCTTGATCCTCATTTATCCCAACATTTTCGCAAAGCGATTTAAACATTGACTTTTTCGTATGAAGCGGTAAAAGCAGCTTTAAATGTTCCAGAGCTAATCCACTTTTTTCAAGCGATTGATTGATTACTTTAGTAAAATTTGGAATCGATACGGGGTCGAGACGCTCCTTCATATTGATTGGATTTGGCACATCAATATACTGCATTTTTTCTTTCACTACTTCTGCACTCACTGGATTTACTGAGCCACCACCAGGGACAAGTACTTCTTGACTAAATGACCCATCTGTAATAATCGATGAACCTAGTATTTCGCTTTTTGTCGCCAGCCTCGTGATCAGCGCCGCCGCTCCGCCATCCGCAAAATTAAACATAAACCGTGAGCGGGGATTTTCATAGTTGATAAGCATCGATTCCTTTGATCCACCAACAAGTAAGATATTGTTTAGCTCCGCATCTGAACGAAGCATGTCTTTCGCTACTTTCACCGCTAGTGGAAAGCACGAGCTTACATTCATCATTTCAAATGCATAGGCATTGAATGTTCCTAGCTCATGCTGTATTTTCGAAGATGCCGTCCAAACCTGGTAATCTTTGAAAGGGCTACCAAAATAAATTACAACATCAATTGCCATCGGATCTATTTCCTGTAAAATCTTTTTCCCAGCAGCAATTGCTAGATCAGATGCATGCTCTCGGTCAGTTGCAATTCGTTTTTCATGGAGACCAAATTTTTCAATGATAACATGCTCTGGTATGGCAGTTTTACTCGCTAGTTCTGCTGCTTTTTCTATTCTTTCCGGTTCATAAATACTCGTTGCCTGAATTCCTATCATCTGTTATTCTCCTTCTTCGGTAGTTTCATGACACCCTCTCCATCTAATACGATGCTCCCTGCTTGATTGACACATGTCGTTTTGAGCGTTAACAATCGTTTTTCTTTATCTATCTTAATTACTTCTGCCAGTGCTGTAATCGTGTCACCAATATAAACAGGCTTTGTAAAATTCAATGTTTGCGAAACATATATAGAGCCCGGACCAGGCAAATGCATACCTAATAGTCGCGAAAGGAAGCTTGCAGTTAGCAGGCCGTGGCTGATCCGTTCACCAAAAAATGTTTGTTTCGCATATTCCTTATCAACATGGATTGGGTTATAATCACCACTTAATCCAGCGAATAAGGTAATGTCTGTCTCTGTTACCGTTCTGGAAAAACTAGCAGACTGACCGATTGAGAATTCCACCTGATACACCTCCATTGTAAATTACTTCTCTTCAGAAAAGACTTCCTTTGACATTTCCAAAATTCTAGACTTATCAATTTTCCCTGTCGCATTTTTAGGTAGCTCATCGAGGATGACGATATTCTTCGGGATTTTGTATTTTGCCAATCTTTTTTGACAGTGGGTATTTATTTCATCTTCACTTTTCGTCATGCCATTATTTAATGAGAGATAAGCAACTGGAATTTCCCCCCATTTTTCATCTGCGATTCCAATGACAGCAACCTCCTTTATTGCTGGCAGCTCGTTTATAACCTGCTCAACTTCCAATGGATAAATATTTTCCCCGCCAGAAATGATCATGTCCTTCTTCCTTCCAGCTACGTAAATAAACCCGTCTTCATCTTCCCTCATCAAATCGCCAGAGTGAAACCAACCATCACGAATTGCTTCCTTTGTTTTGTCTGGAAGTCCCCAATATTCTTTCATGACATTCGGTCCTTTTATGAGCAGCTCACCGATTTCACCCTTTTTAACTGGCTTCCCTGCCTGATCGACAATTTTTATATCGCAAAACATGGCTGGCTTTCCAATTGAACCAACTTTTTGCTTATAATCCTCTCTAGAAAGCATGAAAATTGTTGGAGCTGTTTCTGTCATCCCCATCCCTTGTCCAAATGGCAGTCCGCGCGCTAAATAATGATTAATCAATTCTTTCGGACAAGGGGCACCTCCACTGTAAAACCACCTGACCGACTGGAAATTAGCCGTGTCAAAGCTGTGATGCTTGCGGATTGCTTCATGGATCGTTGGCACGCCCATCACGATTGTTACTTCGTACTCCTCAATAATGTTAATTGCCTTACCAGGATCAAACTTCTTGGGAATTATAACGGTTCCGCCTGCAAGTAATGTTGGGAAGGCGAATAATCCAATCCCACCAATATGAAATAAAGGCAAAAGAACGATTGTATTGTCCATTGATGTAATATCAAGGGCATACTGGCAATTAATCGCATTCCAGAACATATTCTCCTGTGTTAACACAGCCCCTTTTGGTCTTCCTGTTGTCCCAGATGTATAACAAATAATAAAGGGATCATTTGCAGCATCAACAGCAACGTGTCTTATATTTATGTCAGTTGCTCTTCCTGCCTCTTCTAATAAGTAAGCGTTAACAAAATTAACATGCTTGCATATCTCCTGGTACAATTCCAATGTTTCTTCCTCGAAAAGAATCGTCTTCGCACCACTATCGTTGATCTGAAATGCTAATTCTGTAGCAGTTAGACGAATATTTAACGGAACAGCAACCAATCCAAGCTGTGCAATTGCAAAATAGCTAATCAAATATTCCGCACGATTTTGCGAAAGGATTGCGACCCGATCTCCCTTTTGCAAGTTACATTCATTTTGCAAAAAGGCAGCCATATTATTGACCTTCCTTGAAAGCGATTGATAGGTATCCTCACTACTCTCTGTCATTAATGCCATTCGATTAGGAGTAATATACGCCCGTTTGTGAATCCAATATGCAATCTGCTCCAATTTATTTCACCTCACTTAAGCTTACACCATGAAATATTACTTGCATCGCTTCCTCAAAGACTTCTTCAGGCACTTCTTGACCTTCCCAAAGCAGCCAGCGCATCCCGATAAACTGTCCTACCCCCATCAAGCAATATGCTACGGTTTCTGGATTGAGTGGCTTACATTCCTCCTTATCTACAGCCGTCTCAATCGACTTGATAAACCCAGCAGCTATTTTCTCGTAATACCAGCGATACAATTCTTTATCCACCAATACGGATTGCTGCACAATGCTATATAAATTACGATGACTTAACACCCATTCAAAAAATGCACGAAATCCTGCCCGTTGCTTGTCATTGAAACTCGTCTCCTCCTCCATTGCTATTTTAATTTGATAACGCAGGCTCGAACTTAACTGACGCACTAGCTCATCATAAATTGATTTTTTCGTCGGGAAATAATTATAGAAAGTCCCTTGAGCAACACCAGCCTTCACAGTTATATCTACAATCGATGTTTCAAAATACCCCTTTTCCCCAAAAATCTTTTCCGCTGTATTTAAAATCTTCTGCCTCGTCTTCATTCCTTTTGAGGTCAATTGTGTTTCTTTTATAACTGACATATGAATCACCTCTCAGTTTTAGATTATATATAATTATTAGAAAATTAGCAATGATTATTTAAATATTTATTAGATCGTTTTCTTCTAAAGAGACGGAGAGCTATACTAATGTATTAAAGAGACGATATTTGAATATAACAAAGTCCCGGAGGGGACTTTTATATAAAACAGTATGATTTATTTCTTTCTTGCAGCGACAAACCAAAGGTTCAGTTCCTCTGTTTCTCCACTAGGGTCTAGCTCAACCTGAGTATGTAAGCGTTTTTCAATAATTTGGTAATTAGGCTCAAGTATGGTATGAAGTTCTTGCTCATCATAACAATGTAATAGCTTATCTTTGTGTTTCATAAACGTATTAGGTTCTACTTCTTCACCGTGACCATAGTTACCCTTGTCATAGATGGAAACAACGGAAAAGGCTAAAATACCATTAGGTTTCAGCAGTGACGTCATAATGTCTAATAATTGTTCTCTTTGCTCTTCCAAAAATAAATGGATAATGTTTGAAAGGTAAATGCCATCGAATTGTTTCTCTTTTAAAAGATTGGGTTCAAAAAGACTATCAACCACATACATTAGATTATTTAGAGATAGCTTGTTTGATTGCTCTCTGGCATATTCAATGGCAATATTGGATATATCAAACGCAGTAACATTAAACCCTTTTTGGACTAAATATAAACTATTGCGTCCATACCCACATCCTGGTACAAGAATATTTCGGGCAGAATGCTCTCTAAAACAATCCTGAGCTAAAACTGCTGAAGGACATTTTTCAGTTCCCCAAATCGCCCCATTTTCATAACGATTATTCCAATAGATTTCATGTCAGTAGTCATTCACTTACCTCCCCTTTTAAAAATATTATCTCATTATATTAAAAAGTCAGGGAAAAGAGTATGAAAGATTCTAATTCAAATGAAATAGAAAAGAGATTTATATATTCATATCGAACTGGGATAAGAGTGAAACTATTGGAAATTAATGTTAAAATAGTAGAATGATATTAAGCTAAAGCAGGCGAAGAGTTAGAGAAAGATTATTAGGGGGGATTTCTATTCAAATTATAATAAATCGAATATCAGTTGCAGTGATTGTACTAGTTGTCGTTTTATTTTTAGTAGATAAACCTTTTTTAGGAGTTATTCCTTTACTTTGCTTAGTGTTAACAACTAACTACATTGGTAAATTAGAAAAGAAAGCTGAAGTTAATATTAAAATAAAAATAATCGGCATGGTTTGTTTTTTTCGACTGCAATTATAGGATTAGTCCTAATCCTTTCGTTTCCTGATTATTTTAAAAACGAGTCGTTTCTAGAACAATGGGAAACGGATTTTTAGATATAGAAAGCAATAAATATGTGGTTGAACAACAAAGAACTTAATGGGGACTTATAAGAAAAAGAGCGTTTAGTTATAAGTATAAGATTTCGCTATGAGTTATTTTAAACTATATGTATGGTGCATTACTAAAAACCCCCTCAATCACAAATTAAGGGGGATTATTTATACGTATCCAATTCCTCCGACTCCATAATCAAATGATACATTTCCTTTGTCGATTCCATTGGTTCCACACCAAGCTCATCTGCAAGGACTTCAAAACACTTCTCATACCATTTTATTGCTTGTGGCCGATTGTTGTTCTGATAATAATAGTACATGATTAGACGATAAGCCTCTTCCCAGGTATTATCAATTGATAATATACGTTCACACCAGTGCATACATAAATATAAATTCTCGAGCCGTACTGAAACTTGCGCCAGCTTTTCGGCACCTCGCAAAAATATAAGCTGCAGCCTTTCCCGCTCGTGTGTGCACCAGCTTGCGAACCGGAGATCTGCCAAATAGTCACCTTGATAGAGTTTCAGTCCTTTTTCAAGCAATTCCTTTGCACGCTTACTGTCCTTCTCCTTCAAGCCATTCTCAATAAGCTCCTCAAACTGAATGCTATCAAGCTCAAAACCTGCATTAGGATTTAATCCATAACTGCTTCCTTTTCTTAAAATAAAAAACGATTCTTCCCTAGCCTTTCTTTGTGGTTCTATCGCTTTGTACAATGCATTCAGTGCCACCTTAAAGTTCTTATTAGCCGCATTCTCATCTTGTTCAGGCCATAAGGATTGGAAGATTTCTTCTTTGACTAATAATTTATTACGATTGGTAAGAAATAACTCAAACAGCTCTTTTGCTTTCTCGCGCTGCCATTGCTGCGGCTCGATCTGCTTCGTACCAATCCATATATTTAGTCTTCCTAATGCATGAATAACCATCGTATAGCCTGGATGATTTTTCATAGCAGCATCAAGTCCAAGCTCATAGAGTAATCTACTAACATAAGCAGTCTTTATATCTAGCTTTTTTGCTTCTAATAACATTGGAACAATATTTTGCATATCAATCGGTCCAAAGGTTGTTTGCTTTTTCAAAAAAAATTCATACTCTTCTGTTTGGATTGCTTCAAGAAAAAGCCCTATTTCCTGTTCAAATATAGCAGATTTTCCTTGTTCATAGGAAATATATGCAGACCAAAAGGAGGTGAGCATTATACCGTAGCGATCCCCACAAATAGCCATTTCAGCGTTTACCTGTTTCATGATTTCTGCCGCTTCATCGTAATGTTGTTGATAGACTTTCGTAATCCCAATTGATAATTTTATCAGTGTACTGAGCCAGCGATCCTTAACTTTTTCCGTTTCAATTAACCCACTGCTCGCATGTTTCATCGCTTGGTCAAACACTTGATTCTTTCCATTAAGCAGGGAAAGTCCCATATACGGCTCTGCTTTTCCCCTGGAAACATTGATTTTTTCCATTATTTCTAATGCCGTTTCATAACATTGTGCAGCAAGCTTCGTATCATATCGATCAATTAATTGCACTCCATGTCCCAAACGCATCCAGCCACATGCTTCGACAAACGGGGATTGAATCGACAACCCTAATTGAATTCCATTTTCTGCAAATTTTTTACTTTCTTCAGCATTTCCCATGAAAGCTTCAATAATTGACAGAATAATATCGGTTTCCCGATGGGACTGTGAAAGATGCCTTCTGTTCCCTTTCCCAGCATCACGTTTATATAAAAGTAACACTTCCTTTGCTTTGGCTAATCTGCCTGTACGTAAATATATTCGAGATTGCAAATTACTTTCCTCTAGCGGTATGTTTAGCTTTTTAGCACGGTCATACCAAGCCTCTGCCTTCTTTGCTTGTCCGGAATTTAACAGATTTTCTGCCATAAGAGCGTATAATTTTGCCATTTCTTCTTTTCTCACAGCTGTCTGGCCCCGTAACTGGATAGCCTGACTTAGATAACGCTCTGCTATATCTGGTTGAATTGTATCGAGGTAAATACGTGCCATTCCTTCTAAAGCAAGACTCCTTAAATAATCACCTTCACGATACTCTTTCGGTTGCAGGTTAATAATCGTTTCATAGTTAGCAATTGCTTGATCATAAAGGGAACGGTAACGCTCAATCTCTCCTTGATAAAAATACAAAACCGGATACTGCTGTTTATTTTCATTCGGTAGGGCTAGAAGTAAATCATATAACGTTTGCAGCCTTCCAGATTGAAGGATTGTTAATCCATGCTTATTTAGCAAATGAGCAAACTTATTATAATCACTAGCTCTCTCATAATGATAAAGGGCAGCCTCATTATCATCCTGTTTTTCAAAATGTTGTGCCGCTCGAATATGCAAATCTATGAATTCGTTTTCATAATTTCTCATAAAGTAATTTTCCAAAAAGGTCTTAAATAATGCATGGTAACGAAAATGATGATAGTCTCCTTCAACAATAAATAAATTCTGTTCAGCTAGACCATGTAAAATTTCTTCAGACCCTTGGATTTGTAACACCGAGTCACATACTTTTGGCGACAATACATCGAGTACACTGGACTGCATTAAAAATTGTTGAATAATCAAAGATTGTTTTGACAATACTTCGGCAGCTAGATAATCAAATAAATCTCTGAGCGATCTTTTTTGATTTCGCAAAATCGCCTTTATCGTCATTCCTGCATTCATCTGCTGTACAAGCATATTAAAAGCAATTGCCCAGCCCTCTGTTAATTGATAAATTCTGCTTACTTCTTCCTTCGTTATGTTTACTTCATATTTTTCTTCCAGCATATACGCCATTTCATCAGGGGATAGAACCAAGTCTAAATAGGTAATTTCCAACAATTCCCCTTGACCTTTTAGTTTAGGAAGGACTTCCCATTTAGGCCGTTTCCTGCTCGATACAATTAGATGAAGATTAGCTGGAATATGTTCGAATAGAAATAACATCCACTTTTCAATCTCACTGGAATTTAACACATGATGAAAATCATCTAATACGATTGTCAATTCATCTGCACATGCCAGCGTATCATTAACAAAAGAACTTGCTAATGAATAAATTTCCTCGATAGTAATATAGTTATCCAGATTCTCCAATTCATGTTGGATTGTTCGGCCGAATTCAGGATACTGTTGCCGGACCGCATACATTAATTTGGTTAGAAAAGGGATTAAATCATCGTCATTTTGCGAAATTGAGTACCAGCATGCGAGACTATTTTTATTTTGTAAAAATAACGCTAATGCTGTACTTTTTCCATATCCTGCCCCCGCATAGAGTAATGTTAATGGATAGTTTGATATTGTCATTAGTTTCTTATTCAGCTTACTTCTTTGGATAAATCGATTTCTAACTGGAGGCGGGGCTAACTGGCTTTGAATGACTGGGATATATCTCATTCACTAACTCCCCCTATAATTACCTTAATATTCTACCATTTTATCATGTAATTCCAGTTAATATTACATTTTTGTTTTTTCTTCTTATTAAAAAGAAAGAACAGATCAACAGATCTATTCTTTCTTGGAACTTTCACTATTCTCTTGCTTGTCCCCAACCTTTTTCTTCGGGTGCATTAACTTCCCTTTTCGTACTTGTTTCACCCAGAATCCACCGTGGATACGCTTCGGTTCATAAGATATAATAAATGCTTTTGGATCGATCTCTTGAATCGTTTGATATAGTCTTAACTCGTACTTTCGAGGGGTCAGAATTTCCATTGATAAGCGGTCCCCATCCATGCCGTAAGAAGACCAGCTCGTAACACCGTATCCCTTATCGCGGATTTTCTTAGTGAATTGCAAATCTGGATTGGTAGAAACAACGTTCACTGTGATGTAGCCTAGTGCAAGTTTTTCCTCGATAATGGAACCAATAATTAATCCCGTTCCAAAACCTAAAGCATAGGCAATCAGATTCTGAATTTCATTTAAATTATCTAACACGAGACCTAAACCGACGATGTAAACAACGATCTCAAACAAACTAACAAATGCAGCAATATATGTTCGTCCTTTTAATGTTAATATCATTCTCACTGTTGACAGTGAGACGTACACAACATTGACGGCAAAAATAATGATTACCATTACTAAAGCATTACTTAACAATCTGATTCCTCCTTAGGTATGTTCCCTATTAGCATACAGCAAATAGACAAGAGTTGAAATTAAAAATAAAATATAGTCCATCCCTGTCTTCAATCGTCACTTAGAATTCTTTTCATTAAAGAACTTAGACCCCAAAAAAAGAAATATTCAATAAGCTCTTTCACCAAATTTTTCTCCTGGGCATATCGTATAGAAGCGATTGTTTTCAAAACTTAGTTTAGTCACTAAAAGCACTTATTAATTAAAAAAAGTGATGTGACGTTCTAAACTGATATAAAATCATGAGGAGTGATTATATGGATCCATTTAAACAAATGACTGATTGGAGAAAAAATCTGGACAATTTTTTCGGAGAAAACTTTTGGAATGAATTCGATGGGATCATCAAGCCAACGATTCCACAAATCAATATGTATCAGTCGGAAAATGAAATAATGTGTATTATAAATATACCCGGTCTGAATGATTTGAAACAACTTAATATTTACGTTGACTATTCGACATTGGAACTCAGTGGTACGATTGATTTACAACATGTGAGCGGTTCAGTTGTTAAAGAAGAGATTCTGCAAGGAGTATTTGAACGAGAAATCACACTCCCTTTCCCTGTTCGCGCTGACAAAATTAAAGCAACATATAAAAACGGACTTGTATTTATCCAGCTTCATCGCTTGATTTCCGACACGAGTCGAAGAAATAAAGTAAATGTACTATTATTAGAAGATGAATGATTAAATGATAAATTAGAGAGTTACCTGCTGACAAGACCAGGTAACTCTCTTTAAATCTAAAACCCACGTAATCTCTTTTTCAAAGCTCGTTTCCATCGGTTACTTAGTAAACTACAATATGCTAAATCATCAGCTGTACGCAGATCGTCTTTATATATATGCATGACTTCATTACATGCTGCAATCGACCATTCTGGATACGGGCGCTCAATCAATTCCATATCTGTACCTGCATTAACTTTTCCCTCTTGGAGCACGCGATAATACCATCCAGTACGCAAGCTTCCTGGAGATGGTAAATTTTCAATAGAACCTGGTTCAGAAACTTGAATGATTGCATCACCAACCCTGTAGGAATCACCAATATATACTTGGTATTCATCCATTTCTAATGTCGAGAGATTTTCTCCCATTGCACCTGCTTCCATCGTATCTCCCTCAGTTTCATCATTCCAATGAGTATAATGCTTAATTGGATAAGCCATTACCGCTCGATCCAAATCTGAACTTTCTTCCGTTGCAAGCCCAGATTTACTAAGCCAGATTTCATTGTCACTGTCCTGCACTACCTTATTAATAAATATTTTATGTACATATGGTTCATTCATTATGTCATGCCCCTAACTTCTATGGTATATTATCTTTATTCTACTAAAAATATTAATTATTTGAAACGGGGCGCTTCAATTGTCGAATACGAATAAAGCTACTTTTGCAGGAGGTTGCTTCTGGTGTATGGTCAAGCCATTTGACCAATGGGATGGGGTTCATCGTGTTATTTCTGGATATACTGGAGGAAAATTAGAGAATCCTACATATGTAGAAGTAAAAAAAGGAGACACTGGCCACTATGAGGCAGTTGAAATTACCTATGACCCAGCAATCATAAGCTATGAAACGATTCTAGATCTTTTCTGGAAACAAATCGACCCAACAGATGATGGCGGACAATTCCAAGACCGTGGCGACCAATACCGCGCGGCAATCTTTTACCATGATAAGGAACAACAAGCAATAGCAGAGACTTCCAAGCAGGAGCTTGAAAAGAGCGGTAAATTTTTAAAGCCAATTGTTACGGAAATTCTTCCTGCAGCTGTATTTTATCCTGCTGAAGATTATCACCAGGACTTTTATAAAAAGAGCGCAAAGGAATACGAAGAAGACCGTGCCAAGTCTGGGAGAGATGAATTTATTGCCGAGGTATGGGAGAAGTAATCTGACTTCCCTAAAACTAGATTGATACCAGTATTATCGAGCGAGATTATATAGATTTAGATTTCAAGAGAACAACTCAGCATCATGGAACGCTCTTATTTAGTGCTTACCCACACCAAATAAGAGCCAACCTATTTCACACACGCCGCAACAAACCCTCGATAGATCTTCCACGATGTCTCATCTGTATCTGCGGCCATTGCTTCTGGATGCCATTGCACACCCAATACAAATGGATGTACCGTACTCTCTACTGCTTCAATAACACTATCGCTTGCATATCCACTTATTTGAAAACCAGTCGGAACAGAGCGGTTTGCTTGGTGATGATAGCTGTTCACGCGCAGTTTCCGAGAGCCTGCAAGCTGATGTAATAAAGATCCTTCAAGTACATCGACAAAATGGGAGCCATATCCACGTGGTGCTTTTTGCGCATGCTGTAATAAATTTCGATCGATTTGCTCATAAATGTCCTGATACATATCGCCACCAGCAGCGATATTTAAGATTTGTGCTCCCCGGCACACTCCAAGTATTGGTTTCTTTAATTCTAGCATTTTCTTCGTAAGCGCAATTTCGAATCGATCTCGGGCAGGAATAATTGTCCCTAGTTTTGGATGAGGCTCTTCACCAAATAAGGTTGGATCAATATCATCCCCTCCTGTTGCATACAGTCCGTCGATTTGATTTGCAATTTGATTCAGATCCTCATTTTTTGAAAGATACGGCAGTATAACAGGAATCCCACCTGCTTGTAATATTGCTTTTATATTATCATTCATCACCGAATATCTAATTTGACTTACTTCCATCGATGGAGTAACTCCAATTATTGGCTTCATTAACAATCTCCTTTCTTTACGAATACTTAGAATCAACTAACATTATATTTTCACAAGGAACGTTCATAAAATTTCTTGTTTTCAATGTACCCCATTTTTATATTAATATCATTTATTGTATATTTTATGTTAATTGCACTTACAAAGCACTTAAAAAGTGGTATATTGAAATAATATTATAGGACGTTATGAGTTTGGAGAGAATACTTTGTCTAAAAGCCGGTCATTATTACCATTAAAAACCTTATTTATTAGTTATCATGCATCAAATACTATCTTAATTAGCTTCTTACCACTTTATTTACAATTTAAAGGATTAAATGGCACAGAGATTGGCTGGGTGCTTGCGGTTGAATCATTCGCATCAATACTTGCACCGCCATTTTGGGGCTATTTAAGCGACAAGTATAAAACAGTGAAGAAAATACTATTCATTTGCGTGATTGGGCTTCTAATTGGAAGCACAATATTCTTTCAAATGAATACATTACCAACCATTCTATTGATGGGTGCAATCTTTTACTTTTTCGCATCTCCAGTTGGTGGTCTAACAGATAGTTTTGCACAGCGAAGGGCAAATGAGCTCAATGTATCATTCGGTTCAATACGAATGTGGGGATCTGTTGGCTTCGCAATCTCCTCACTAATTGTCGGTGAAGTGCTTGCAAGATTTGGCATTCAAAACATGATTTGGCCGTATTTAATTTTTGGAACGATGGCATTATGCATCCTCTTCCCACTTAAAGATGTAACAGTGGAATCAGAACCAGTAAATTTCAAAGATATCCGAAAAATAGTTACGAATAAGCCGTTTCTTCTCTTTTTATTTGTCATTGTTTTCATCACAATTACACACCGGATCAATGACTATTTCATGGCGTTATACATAACCGAGCTCGGTGGAAGTGAAGAATTAGTAGGACAGGCCTGGTTTGTTGGGGTTATCGCTGAAGCAGCAGTCTTTGCACTTGCAAGATTCTGGTTTAAAAAATATCGGTCATTAATCTTTATTATCGTTGCTTCGATCATCTACACAGTTCGCTGGTTCCTTTATGGCATTGCAGAGGATCCAATGCACATTATTGGTCTCCAGTTTTTGCATGGATTAACATTTGGTGTATTCTACACTGCTTCATTCGAATATGTGACTAGATTAATTCCCAAAACGCTCCAATCTACAGGCCACCTCGTATTTTTCTCGGTCTATTTCGGGCTTTCTGGTGTAATTGGTTCGCTAGTTGGGGGAGGAATTATGGATGCCTTTGGCGGTAGCGCATTATATTTTGCAATGGGATGCCTTACAGCGTTCGGCACCGTATTACTTATCCTCTACCATGTATTGCCATATGGAAAAGAAAATACGATAAGAGAAACAGAATAAACGAAAGGGAACTTTTACTTTAAGCAGAAGTTCCTTTTTTGTTATGACATTGATGTAAAATTGCCTTGAAACCAGTAACTAGAAGTAAAGCTCCAATAAGTACAATTTACGTTTCTATAAAATCTTCTTCTCTTATTTTATTATTATCAGTAACCAGAAGAGATTGAAAGGATTCAAATAGTTCTTGTATTTCCTTTTTCTCATTGATAATGTTTATACTTCTTTTGTATTCATCTTCATCTTTATATCTAATAATCTCCATCCATTTCGTGTCATCGACTTTACTATTCAAATATATAGTATGAAGATCTAAATACCTACTGTAAATTTCCAATGTTTTTTCTTGAATATCTAGATACTCCTCTACCTTATCTTTTTGAATATGATATTGATAAACCTTAACAAACACTATTCTGCCTCCTAGATTTTTCACAAATTTACATATTTATTAACTATCCTGCATCAACAGTTAGCTTTTAAAAACGGTATCAAACACAATGACTGCGCCTGCTATTGAAGCTTATTGTAAGAAACTTAAATATTCAGCATGTATAATAAAAGGCCTTTAAACTTTCAAGACTTTCTTTCACTCACTAACCGGCCCCGTTATTTGAAGATTTATTCAGTTTTTTACCAATATACATTATGTGTTCAGCCATACTAAGTAAATCTTCTCGTTCACATACCTGCTCCGCCAAATCTAACCAAGCATTTATTACTTCAGGTTTCTGGCCGATTAATTCTGGTTCACGAAGATATAAGAAGCTCTCACTATTCAGTAAGTGAAGTTTTTCAAGATTAAATTGAATGAAAAACGGAAGTACATTTTTAGGAGATATATAAAAGTTATCTGAAAATCCCTTCCCCGCAAAGTCTTTACCGTCCACTATTTTATTTAGTTCTGACTTCCTGTCATTATCCAGTATAAATTCCGGGTTCCGAATAAGATAATCCCATACAAATGAATAGGAAGAAATAAATGCTGCAAAAATAATTCCGTTTGGCTTTAATTTTTTTAGACATTCTCTTATAGTTTTAGCTCTATCTTCTTCGCTTTTAAGGTGATACATTGGCCCCATGCATAGTACATAATCAAATTGCTCATCTCTAATAGAAGATAAATCTCGTCCGTCGACTTGTAAGCCTTTTATAGCAAGGCCTTGTTCATTTGCCTTATTCAAAGCAAATGCAACATTTTTATCTGACAGATCAGCTAACGTTACATCGCAACCAAGTTCAGCAAGGTATAATGAATACTTTCCCGGTCCACCACCAAGATCCAACACTTTGTCCTTAGGCTTTATATAACGATTTAAATAGCGCTTGGTAATTTCAAATTCTACTTTGTGGCGTTCAAGTCGTTCCCACTCATAATTTACTGTTTCGTCATAAAACTTTCTCACTGTTTCTCCGCTCTCCAAATTAAATCCCCCTTATCTTCAAATTACCTGCCACTTTATTAAAATAACTCCTTCATCAACAATAGCATAATATTCAAATAATTTTAACAGGAAAAAAGGCTACAAAGTCGAATTCTCCTCTTGCTAAAGAATCGACTTTTTTAATTAACTTATTAAATTAAAACAACGGTTAGTTTAGTGAAATAATCACAACATTAGTCGTTTGATCCTAAGATTAATTTTTAGTCTTTAATAATAGGCATTTTTCCCTTGCATCCACAGGCAGGACAAGTTACGATTCGTTCATCGGGTATACCTGCTTTTAAAGCAAATGCAAAACTTATTTTTGATAATTTAAAAGCGGATCTACAATATGGGCATACAAAGTGAGTATTTGTATAACTATCCGTATATTTATATATGATTAAATATGACATTATAAGAGGCTATTAGTGTTGTAAGTAATCCAGTGATGATATTCATTAACTCTCTCTCCTTTATTCCCCTTAGTTTAGCAACAAAGTCACCTTGGAACAAAAGCTCTCTTCCTTTACTTCACAATTTGGCCTTATTGCGGAACACAGGCTAAAGTACCACAATTCTAATAGACTGCGACGTTACTTGGATAGGGAAGGAGCATTATCCCTTCATTAATGCACCAGTTAATCCCCGAAAATGGGAAGCAGTATCTATTGGTTGGGCAGAGATAATAATTAAAAGTCTACCTCAAACAAACAAGTACAAAATCAGTTAATCCAATGAGAAGGGCGTTGTATAAAAGAAGGCAATTTTGTTTTTACATCACCTTTAGCCGAATTAATTTGCATTTGTGTCAAAAACATACTGGTAGAAAGATCCGCCCCACTAAAATCAGCATCCCGTAAATCAGCACCAATAAAATTCACCGCTCTTAAATCAGTATTTCGCATATCGGCAGCAATTAAATATGCTCCCCTGAAATCAGTTGCCCTCAGATCTTTGCATTTTATTTTTTTCCCCATCCAGTCAGCCCCCGCATGGTTATAATCTTTAGCCTTTTTAGTACCAGGTAACTTTGCAATAGTAATTTCTCTAATAGAATCACTTGCTGCTGTGAGCAACTCATTCAACGAAAATCGGTACATTATCAGATCAAGAGATAATAATTCATCAGCATCCAATTTCGTTAATTTCTGTAACTCCTTTAATTTCTCAATCAACTCATCAGACAAGGCACTCGAAATATCGTAAGATAAGGCTTCTGATGCATACGCTATCATTTCATGGATTTGTTCCATTATAGGAAACACGTGGAACATTTTTTCTCCAATTTTAGGATTATCTCGCCAACTTTGACCATTAAAAGTAACCTGAGAAACGACTTGACCAGCACCTAAACAATCAAATACTGTACAGCCTTTAAAACCCTTTTCTCTTAACTGGCTGTGAATTTGGCAACTATAATCAGATTGCAAATTCATGCAAGGAGTACCTGCGGGTTTGTTAATTGGAAAATCACTCGATGCAATAATATTAAGTGCTGTACAGCAGAGACCAAAGCATTTAGAACAATCAGCAGTTAAACCTTCTCTTATATTTTTAGCTGTTTCATTATACATTTTTAACCCTCTTTAAAATTTCTACTATTTGGTTGAAAAAACCACCTGACTCTATTGTATATGATTCTCTTAAAATGTGTCTCGATTATGGAATAGATTTTAAATAGCACTTCTTTAACAATCCTGTCATGCTCGCTCATCGGCAAACTTGTTAAAGTTCTTATCAACTTTCGTCTATGAGTTAGTCTGAAATGAATACAAAACCTTTATCTACTATTTCCTTCTCTTTGTATTTTTTTTGAAAAGATTAGAGAAATGATTATTAATATTAAAATTAAACAAAAGAAAAAAGCGACCATCAATGATCACCCTATTAAACTTGCATTAGTTGAATAAAGTCTTGAAGTGGACTCCATATTATGTCTAATTTTAAAAGACATTTATTATTGTACAATTAAATAGGATATTTTTACCATTTGCTATTTTACTGTATTCCCCATGGAAATTCCTATCCTATTCCACATATTTATCTGATTAATTATCATGATTAAGTCTACATATTCTTTTTCATCGTAGTGTTGCCTTACTCGATGATACAGTTCATCACTGACCCCTTTTTCAGCAATGAGCGTCACATTTTCTGCTAATTCAAATGCCACTTTCTCTTTTGGACTGTATAGGTTTGCTTCATTCCAGGTTTCCAATTGATCAATCTGCTCATCTGTTACTTTTAATTTCTTTGCTGATTTTGTATGCATATCCAAACAATACAGGCAACCATTAACTTGCGATACCCGGATGTTGATTAATTCTCTCAACTTCTTATCAATTAACGTTTTCCTAGCATACATCTCTAACTCCATAATTTTTTCTAATGCTCTTGGTGCTACTTTGAAATAATTTATTCTACTTTCCATATTCATAAATCCTGCTCCTTTTACAATACCTTTACTTATAAATTTACTCATCTCAATCCCTCTTTTCTTTTTGGTTCCCATTTTTGAAATGACATCGGAAAAAGCCAACCCTACTTTCATCAACTTGTTAGACGCTTGCATCCTATACTTGAACTCGATTAGTCCTAAGTCATAAAAGATCGCACATTGATATCTATTGTGTTGAACTAACTTAGTGGTTAATTGAAGTTAGAAATTATAAATGTTTATGAGCTATATATTTTTTATCATGATAATCTTTATACTCTAAACTTGCTATTTCACCTGACAATGAATAATGGAATATGAGTTGCTCATTAACCATTTCGGTTACGAAAGTTGTTTCTGATGCATTGTGACTGACTGGCATAAGTTTAAATTTATATAATATCCCATACATTTTAGGAACTGTTAAATATAGTTCACTATTTTTTAAAGTGATATCTAAAATTTTGCTTTCTTCATTTGCAATATAATACTTCCCAGCAATAAGTTCTGTGTTTGTAAAATTGATTGGTTGATTAGAAAGAGGTAATGAGACATGTTCATCAAAAATTACCCTAGCCATCTCTTCGGTTAAATGTGTTACAGGAGTAACGTTCATATTGCTTAGAAAAATTACCGTAACTTGTTCATCAACGAATCTAAGAAAATCGCTAAAATAACCACTAATATCTCCAAAATGGTGTATACACTTTCTACCCAACATTTCAGATACCATCCAACCGGAAGCGTAAGAACTAAGGTTTGTTGTAAACATTTTCTCCATAAGTTCTTTATTTAGGAGCTGAGATGATTTTAATCCCTGATTCCAAAGGAATAAATCCTCTGTTGTAGAATATAAACCATAGGCTCCTAAAGGAAATGACAAATCTGCGTATTCTGAGTGAATTGGTTTTTCCCAGAATGAATAACCAGAAGCTAAATCTGAAACTATTTCAATACCATCATCACAGCCAGTATTGTTCATACCCAAAGGACGACAGATTTTTTCTTGTACGTACGCAGCATATGACATACCTGAAATTTTTTCAATAATTGCTGTTAATAATGTGTATCCTGAGTTTGAATATTCAAATCTTCTACCAGGCTCGAAATTCAATTCATGGTGTTTAAATGAATCAATCAGTTGATCTAGAGTCATGGGGAGTCTCATTGTTTTAGACCAAAAATCCGGGAAGCTTGTGTAATTAGGAATCCCTGCAGTATTTGTTAAACAATGATAGATTGTAATTTTATCACCTTGTGGATAATTCGAAAGATACTTTCCTATACAATCATCTATATTTAATTTTCCTTTTTCATGTAATTGATATATGGCCATTGATGTAAAGGCTTTAGAAAGAGAGCCTATACGAAATCTTGTAGTAGGCTTATTGGGTACAGCATGCTCCAAATTTGACATGCCAAAACCTTTGTTTAAAAGAATATTATCGTTAGAAGCTATTAAAATTGAACCGTTCAAATAACCATTTTCTTCGTACCTTTCTACCCATTTACCTATTCGTTCCTCTAGTATCATGTAAATCCCCCCAATCCTTATCAAATTGAAACTATTAATAAAACTTAGCTTAGATTATTTTGCAAGTTTTCCTTCTGCTTAAGTATTCTCTTTCATTACTTTTTTCCTCTCGAATCCTAAATATCGAGTCCCCTGAAAGTTTAACATTCCAATATCATCTTCAGAAAGTAAACCATACTCTTTACCCGAAACAAGGAACTCCGAACGGTCACTGCTTTCGAACTCGAAAGTAACAAAATAGCTTGTATGTGTACTTGAAGAATGGTAGTGATCGTTGTCATGATGATGCATATTTGTCCCTCTAGAAATATCTGCTCGTTTTGATTTAACTTTAGCTGGTACACTTAGTTTCGGTGACTGCTCATTTTTGTACCATTGACCAGTCCCTTTGAAAGCTGAAAATAAAATACCACCGATAACAATCACAAAAATAATTCCAATGAAGATAGGAACGATTTGAAACATAAGATTATCCATAAAAAATGGATCTGACATGTAAACACTCCTTCCGTTATAGCTTTTAATCTTATACGATTAAAAATATAGAAAGTTCCAAAAAAGATACTGCTAAAGGATTTTTTGTTTCTGTATAGGTATTCCTTTCTTTTATTAAGCTCTGCAATAGTAAAAAGACCGCTATTATTAGCGATCTCCTTATTATATTAACGAATATTAACAAATATTAATCATCATTTATTAAAGTAAAAAACGCCGAACATCAGCTATTTTTTAGACAATATTTATTCTCATTGTGGAATTTCCACTTTAAAAGAATCAAACTCGACCGGCTGGATGGAATCCCCTTTATATTCTATTTCTTTTTCCTCACCATTTTCGTCAATTTCCACTCCTCCTCCACCTGTTGGGATTACTAAATGAGGAGTGATCGTTAATTCAGTAACACTGCCATCAATTGGATCGAAATGCTTGTTACTTCTAAACACGATTTTATCTTTAATCCTTTCACCTGTTACTCCACCTGAATGACCTGTAATTTCATTTCCGTCCTGATCCATTATCAAAAATTCGATATTTCCTCCGCGACTCAGATTGAAATCCATTTCTTCTTCGGAACTTTCATAAGATATACTTACACCTGTTTGACTTACAGATAATTCCTTTACAGTAAGATCTACTCCATCAACAGATTGTGAATGGTTCACAGGAATCTTATTAATATCGGTAATTTTTTGAACTGGAGTCGAGAAATTCCAAGTCTCTCCATTTTCTCCATATAAAGTTAATCCAAGTTCGAACTGCTCCGGCATATCTTCATTTACATTTATTTCTTGAATCGCAGTTAGAGTAGTATCCGAAAGAATATCTTCACCATAACTACCAGAAGCTACATCTGGGAAATCCCCATTAATCGTAAAATCCATTCCAGCACCAAAATAAAATTCTCCAAGTTCCTTTTCAGATTCAATGAAAAGCCCAATAGTGATATTATTTTGATCATATAAAATTTCATTTAGAGTTACGGTTATTCCATTGACCGTCTGTGTCTCCCCAATTTCATTCGTTAACCCACTTTTTTGAGCTTGTTGTAAACCGATTATATCGGAATTACCGAAAATAGAACCGATAATCGGTATTTGCGACAAACTGCTCGCTAAAACAGGTGAGTAGTTAGAGGAGCCAACTAATATCGCAAAGACTGCTGCCACACTGCATAAAGCATAGATTATTTTTCTTTTTCCATTGTTCCTTCCAAAGCGAGATGTATTCATTTGTTCTTGCGCTTGCGTAATTCCAGCACGAATCGAGGACCGTACCTGTTCTTTCGGAAAGTCTTCTAACGGTTCATGTGATTTTTTCATTTAATTGATAACTCCTTTCTAACTCTAACTCACTTTTTAATTGCTCCCGTGCTCTGCGTAAATATGTTTTCACTGTACCAACCGGTTTTTCCATTACTACTGAAATGTCCTTAATGGGAAGGTCATGATAATAATATAAGATGATAGACGTTTGATAAAATGAATTAAGCCTCGATAATGCCTCACTTAAATGAAAACATTCAATCTCTTCATCCTGCTTACTGTCGAATTTCTTTAATAATTCATTTTCCTCATAAGGAATCATTTGGTTTCGTTGCTTCAACAGATTGTAACATTCTCGGATAAGTATTCTAAACAACCAAGTTGAAAAATACTCAGGATGTCGTAATTGTCCTATTGATAGGAATGCTTTGCATGAAGTTTCTTGAATGGCATCCAAAGCATCTTCCTTTTTACCAACATAAGAAAGTGCTTTGTAATATAGCATTTTTTCTTCTTGAAAAAGCAATTCTTCAAAAGCTCTTGCATCTCCTTTAATGGCTCTCTTCACTGTATGTATATCAAGTTTCACAGTGTAATCCCTCCTTTCATTAATTAGAGTGATCTTAAACACAAAAAGTTTCAATTTTAATAAATTATTTTTGATTCTAATATTTTTATAGAGAAATTTATATATTTTTATAGAGGCAAAAATATAAAACGCATGTTTAGATCTTAAATCTAAACACACAAATGTAAGTAACCTTTTTCGAGGATTCAGCCAATAGTTCAATTACTCTATATGATATTACTATAATATTCAAAAATATAGTTCAGATTATTTACGTACTAAAGAAAGATATAAAATAAAAAAAAGGTCTGGAACACAAAATGTGCTCCAGACCTTTTCATCACTAACCTAAGAATATAAAGTACAAAATAAATATTACTGCTAAAGCGTACATAATTGGATGTACTTCTTTTGCCTTCCCTTTTACAAGCATCGTAATCGGATAGAAAATAAAACCGACTGCAATACCAGTTGCAATACTGTATGTTAGGGGCATCATTAATACGGTAAAGAATGCCGGTACAGCAACCTCGAAACGATCCCATTCAACATTCTTCAATTGTGAAGCCATCAATACACCTACAATAATTAAAGCTGGTGCTGTTACCTCAGCAGTAACAATGCTCAATAGTGGTGAAAAGAATAGTGCGAGAAGGAAACATCCTGCAGCAACTACAGCCGTAAAACCAGATTTTCCGCCGACACCTACACCTGCCGTTGACTCTACATAAGAAGTTGTACTTGACGTACCAAGAATCGCACCGACAACAGTTCCAGAAGAATCAGAAACAAGTGCACGCCCAGCACGTGGTAATTTACCATCCTTCATAATACCAGCCTGTGATGCTACCGCAACAAGTGTCCCTGCTGTATCAAAGAAATCAACGAACATGAATGTTAAAATAACAACTAACATATCGATTGTAAAGATATTACCCAAATTAGCCAATGCTTGACCAAATGTAGGTGCAAGGCTTGGAACTTCTCCTACAATTCCACTAATACCTGCTGGAAGGGGAATCAATCCAAATATCATACCCACAATAACAGAAATAATCATTCCGTAAAAAATACCCGCTTTAATCCCGGATGTTAGTAAGATAACAGAAATAATCAGTCCAAATATAGCTAATAAAACGGTTGGTGAAGTCAAATCACCGATACCAACTAGTGTAGCATCGTTATTCACAACAATTCCGGCACTTTGTAAGCCTACAAAAGCGATAAATAATCCAATCCCAGCACCAACTGCAAGTTTTAAATTACCTGGAATAGCGTCAATAATTTTTTCACGGATTTTTGTTAATGTTAATAAAACAAGAATAATACCTGAAACCAAAACCCCAGATAATGCTGTTTCCCATGGAATCCCAAGACCAATGACAACTGTGTATGTGAAGAAAGCATTAAGTCCCATACCTGGTGCAAGCACAACTGGATATTTCGCAACTAATCCCATAATTAATGTACCAATAGCTGCTGCAAGAGCTGTTGCTGTAAAGACAGCGCCCTTATCCATTCCAGCTTCCCCAAGCGTTGCTGGGTTAACGAATAAAATATATGCCATTGCTAAGAATGTGGTAATTCCCGCGATTGTTTCCGTTTTGAAATTTGTTCCTAGTTCATCAAACTGAAAATATTTCTTCATTACGTTTCCTCCTATTATAGAATGCAAAAAGCACTCTATGGATTTCCCAAGAGTGCTACGTAACTACGATTTCAGAAATAGTAATGAGATGATTGTTGTTAAATAAACACAACCAATCATGCAAACTAACCATAACTGCGTAGTCAGACCGTTTACGGTGGTCTGGTAGAAACTCTGGGCCATATTCCCGAAATTATACGCTTTTTCTTTAAATTACATTACTATACTACTATCCTATTCGATCACTGTCAATAAAATACGAACAAAAAAATGTAAAATTTATTTAATGTTCGTATTATCCTGCATAGCAACTTGATATTCATCTTGAAAACACCTACAGTTCAAATAGTTCCTAAAAACAATAAATTCCTATATGATAACTATATATAGGAGGGATTACATAATGATGTTAACTGATGTGAAAACATACAGAAAACCTGAATTTGAAATTGATGAAATGTTTTTAAATCGTTGGTCACCAAGGTCATTTTCAGAAAAAGAGGTACCAACAGAGATATTATCGTCTTTATTTGAAGCTGCGCGCTGGGCACCTTCTGCTTTTAATTTTCAGCCTTGGCGATTCATTGTCGCTAAGACGAATGAAGAAAGAGAAACTTTCCATTCATTTATTAGTGAATTTAATTTGACTTGGTGTAAAAAAGCACCAGTTCTTTCGCTAATCATTTCAAAAAAAGCGAAAGATGGCGCAGAATTTCCAACGCATTCTTTTGACACCGGTGCTGCATGGGGATACCTTGCATTACAAGCAAATAAATCTGGTCTAGTCACTCACCCAATGACTGGTTTTGATTTTCAAAAAGCAAGGGAAGTATTAGAAATTCCTGAGGATTACGCGATTGAAGCATTGGTTGCCATCGGTTATCAAGATGAAAAAGAAAAACTGCCCGAAAAACTCCAGCAGCGTGAACACCCTAATGAGCGCCAGTCTCTACAGGAATTCATTTTTAATGGAAAATTCGGAAGTAAGTAGTCAGTGTTAAATTTTGAATTTTATTAGAAAAACGACAAGCCTATACTTGTCGTTTTTCTTTATTACTCCCACTCAATAGTAGCAGGCGGCTTAGACGTAATATCATACACAACGCGGTTAATATGGTCCACTTCATTAACGATTCGAGTTGATACCTTTTCTAGCACATCCCAAGGAATACGTGCCCAATCGGAAGTCATGCCATCGATGGATGTAACTGCCCGAATACCGATTGTGTGGTCATATGTACGTTTATACTATTTATTATAAAAGTTTAAAATTCTATTATTCATTGTATTTTGCTGTTTAAATAGTAGCACGTTTTTTCGTGTTTGACAATCTTTCATTTCACTTAGCAATCATAATTCCCGCCAATGTTCTACGCAATAAATCTCTGATAATCCAAGGGCTTTATACCCACTAATTTAAAAGTCACTTATCAAATATATAACAAATTCATGATACTATAGATACAGGTATATATATGCAACTAGTAATGAGGGAAAAGTTAACCCAAGGAGGACAATGGGGGTTAAAAATATAAAAAATTATAAGAGACCATTGGGGGTAATAACAATGACACTAAGACAACCTGTTGCTGTTAATAAGTTAGAAAAACCTGTGATTATTTTTAAAGATGGGACAGAATTAAAAGAATTTCCTTCTATTCAGACGGCTTCAAAATGGTTAAAAAAATACTCAGGTTATGATTACATTCCATATAAACAAGTAGAACGCGGAATACTTTTTGGTGAAACGTGGTTACACCGAGGGTCTATGTATGCCTTTACAACTGACGAGAATGTTAGATTAGCTAAATTAGAAGAGTTGGGTATTGAGACAGAAAACAAAAGTGAAAGTAAAGTTGAACCTACAGGTTTTTGGACATTCTTCTGTAATCCTAAGAAATGGGCTATTGATGACTTCTTAGCTTCAAACAAAGTTGAGGATACATTTTCTATAACTAGTTGGCAAAAAGATTGGTTTAGTGAAGGACAATTAGGTGTAATTAGAGTTGGTCATGATTCTAGAAATAAGGAAGAGTTAAACAGTAAACCAAGACTTAAACGTGGCATCTATGCTGTTGTCGAGGTTAATGGTGATCCATTTTACTCAACCGAAAAAGATGGATTTTATTATGAAGGTTTTGAAAATGAAGGCTATAGAGTACCTGTTAGATACATAAGAAACTTGTTGAATAGACCTATATTACTTGAAGATTTAAATTTAGAAGACCATGAATACGATAAATACTTAGTTGAAGGATTTCAAGCTTCTTCAATGCCTTTGAATCCACAAACATTATTAAAAATATCAACAATGGTAGATACTCCCGAAACTACCACTACATATCCCTATAAAGTAGGAAGTGAATATTCGAGAAAGGATATTTATAAAATCTTAAATGTGCCTGAAAATAAACAAGATGGCATTTGGAATACTGGTTATACCACTTATAACAACGATATATACATTTTTGCTAGTATTAACTCATCTGGCAGAACAGGGCACGACTATGATAATAAGTTCATAGGTGATGAACTACAGTGGTTTAGCAAAGGAAATCATTCCTTATCTACCCCTTCAATACAAGCAATGCTAAATCCAAAAGGAAATATATTTATATTTACACGTGAAGACAGCAGTAACACAAACTTTGTATATCAAGGAAATGGTAGAGTTAAAGAGTATGAGGATACTAAGCCAGTAAAAATTATATGGGAATTTAATGATGAGAATGAAGAATACCCTAATAAAATAACTGAGGAAGTAGATAATTCCAAAGTATATACAGAAGGGGCTACTAAACAAGTATCTGTTAACGTTTATGAACGTAACCCAGTAGCTAGAAGAAAATGTATAGAACACTATGGGAGTAGCTGTGAAGTTTGTGATTTTAATTTTGAAAGGACATATGGTGATCTTGGCAAGGACTTTATACATGTTCATCACCTTAAAGAGTTACATACTATTAGTGAAGAATATGAAGTTAACCCTATTACTGATTTAAGACCTGTATGTCCCAATTGCCATGCTATGTTACATAAAAGGAAACCAGCTTATTCTATTTATGAACTAAAGGGGATTTTATATGGAAATTGAGTTAAATGAAATAGAAAAAGAGTTTAGTAATTACATACAAAGATTAGAAAATAATTTTGATGATTTATTATCAAATAAGGCAGAGGAATATGACCAACCTCTATATTTACTAAAAACGTACTATTTTTATATGTCTTTCATAGCTGACAAGAAACTATTAAATAAAAGACATCATACAGACAAAATACTATGTGCTAAAACTTCAACTGACATATTTGGTATATATAACTGCTTAAAAAGTGGGCTTATTTATCAAGCACTTGTTATATTTAGAGGGCTTGTAGAAACTAATGTAACTACTCAGTTTATATATCAAGATTATAATTATAGATCACAACTTTATTACAATCATAAATACATGGAAAAATATCAACAGTATTCCAAAAATCCCGATAGCGTACCAAATTATGAAGTTGAAACGATTAAGAAAAAATACCATGAAATAAAACATAAGTATCAATACAATCGACAATGGTACACTAAATTATTAAGAAATATTATAAAGAAAAATAAAGAATTAGAGAAAAAATATCCTAACCCTTCAATAAGGGCTATGGCTGATGTAGCAGGTATGCTACAAGAGTATGATAGTATGTATTCTGCGATGTCAAAAGCTACACATGGTTCGGCATTACTGGAACACCTATTTATTCAAGATAATCGATTAACCACCTCCCCTTATTTTGAAAAAAGTTGGTTTAATAGTATCCTTGGACTTTCTATTCAAAATGGACACAATGTTTTAAAGACGATATTAGAACATGATAAGTCTATAGACACTATGTATATTGAGTTTTCTAATGAATTGCTTTTTTATGCATTATTTCAAGGTAGTGATTAAGTAAAGTTGAATACTTATTAGAAAAATGGGGGCAATTTAAACATGGCAAATAACTTAAGTGAACGTGTGAAAACATTTTTAAAGAAAGAAGAAGGATATGATGTTGAATTTAAACGTAACTTAAAAGGATTAAGTGTAGATGATTTAGTCGCTTTTGCTAATTCCCCTACTGGTGGTACTATCTTAGTTGGTGTTGACGAATCAACAGACAAAGATGGTAAACAAGTTGGTGAAATAGTTGGTTGTAATATAGGCGATAATGAAAAACTAACAATATTAAATAAAGCTAATGATTGTCATCCTTCAGTAGATGTTGAAATACATGTTGAAAATGAAGGAGATACGCCATTCTACAGAATTGAAATACCTAGTGGTGACCACAAACCTTATTCAACGTTTAAAGGTACTTATTTAATTCGTGGAGACGGGAGAAATCTTCCCCTTAATCGTGGTAGATTGCTAAATATATTTTTAGAAGAACAAGGTGAGACTTTTATAAATAGATTCAAAAAAGCAACAGAGGATTTAGAGGGAAATATTGCAGAACTAGGCAGCCACATTGAAGCAACTAATGAAAAAATAGATATGTTTGAACATAATATAGTAGATTTACAAGATGATTTAAGTGTAGATATTCAAGAAATAATTGGTAACGTTCATGATCTAACTAATAGAACAGCTTATGAATTAGACAACATATTCGAGAGTATAAAAAACACAGAAAATTTAGCCGATGAAACATTAAATACTTCGTTAGACACGTTTGAAAATGTGGAAAAAAAAATAAGTGAAATGGAAAACGATATTCAAGAAACTAAACTCGTGACAAATGCCATATTACAGCACTTAGGAATAGAACATCCTAATATTACTCGTTCTAAAGAATATATAGATAGTCTTGTTAGAACATTATATAAAAATTATAAAGAACTGATTATAAAAAAACTTGATAGTCCTACTAAGCAGCAAGTGATAGAGGAATATCAAAATGAAATGATAAAAATGTTGAAATATGCAACTAAATATAAAGAAGAATTTATCTATGAAAATGTTAAGTCTGCGATTGAGAAAATGGATTTTTCAGATTTAGATAAATTAGAAAGCAAAAAGGAATAGCCTTTTTATCGGCTATTCCTTTTTAGATACTCTATAGTAATTATACTCCCCTATACTATCATTAAAAAAACTTACCTATTTATTCAATAACTCTTTTAATTGGTCTCTACTTAACATTGGTCTTTTTCTATGTAACATTCTATGACAGTTAGAACATGCAATAGCTATATCCCCTATCTTTGTTACCTTCATTAAAACCCAAATCGTCCTCAGTTAAATCCATATTATTACCTTTGGGTTCAAAGGAACGTAACCCCCAAATGCCTTTACCCTTAGCTTCAATAGAATAAAATAGATCAGTATTGTCATCAACACTACCCTTAAAAATATCAGTGTCACTAGAATTTAAGTAAATATGCTTCCTAATCTGTGATTTCCAATCTATATAACTACTTAAATCAATTTTATTTCTATCTTCTACTTTGTTATAAATATCAACTAAAGTAGCTTGTCCACCTAATTCTCCTAGTGCCTCAATTATCTCCTGAACCCACTGTGTCTTATCGAACATAACACACCTCACTGTCAATTTATTTCCATAATTACATTATAGGGTAATTAGATCTAGGAAAATAGCTAAAGTACAATCAAAAGGAATAAAAAATTATTAAAACTGCCTGTACCTACCTATGGTTTCCTAAACATAGTATTAGGGATGATTAAAACACTTTCTACGGTTAAAATAGAAATTCTCTTCTGCTGGTTAAGGTGAGGCTTAATTGCCTTGCTTTGTTTTATTGTCTAAACATGAATAATATATTCAATTTACAAGAAAGAAGGTGTATACAATGATAATCGGCTATAGCGAGGATGACATTCCTTTTCAATCTCGAATTACCTACCCTATGATTCGTTGGATTAGATTGTCGAAAAACCTAACACAAGAACAGTTTGGACAGGCTTGTCGCATTGACCAGTCAGTTCTTACACGTATAGAGACAGGGGAAATTGATCTGTCATTAAATTACGAGAGTCGCATATTAAAAGGCTGTAAGAGATTGAATATCAGTGACCACACTATTCAATCCATCAAGGAACTAGTACAGCAAACTGGTGAATAGGAGGCTATTACAATGTCAAATGAATTACAGAAATTGGATATTGAGTTTCTCAGTTTATCCAATGAACACTACGAACTTTCAAAGCAACTAAATAGCGTAACCGATAAATTAACCGAAGTAAGAAAACGTATATTAGAACTAAATGAAAAGGGGAATGTAAATTGATTACAGTTGATAAAAGTAAATTAGATAGGGCAATCGAAAGCCTTGAGGGAATGTTTTCCAATACAGAAAAGGTTCTAATTGACTATGAAGCTGAACGGGAAGAATTAGAAAACCGCGGGAATGACCTTAATAAAAGGCTTGCAGAGTTACAGAATAAACAAACAGAAACTTTACTTTTACGCGAAAAAACCAAAGAAACAGCTAAGTATATCAAGCTATCAAAAGACCTTGCTAACTATCAAGAAGAAAGTCAAATTATTGTTTCCCTTCAGGAACAGCTACAAGCCGATTTTAGACAGCTAAAGCAAAAGTATATTCCTGTCATTAGAGATACTTACAGTAAAGATAGTAGGGTTATGCGTTCCTTAGACGTAGATTATGTAGTCGAGGACGTTCGCTATGAACTGGTTAAGTCAATAGCTGACTTTGCTAATGCTGTACGTAAGGAAGATTCAAAAGTAATTGGGGTTATTCAAGATGAGTTTCTTTCGGACAGTGATTTAATGCAGGATAACAGAGGTTTCCAGCGTACCTTTGACTATGACCGCACCAAGTTAAGCTATTCTAGCTTTATGCCTAACCTTCTTACTAGAAATAATATTAACTATGCATGTGGGGGATCTGTTGATTCTGAGATACGTAAACCAAGGGAAGTGAAATAACATGACATTAGATAAGATCATTGCTGGACTTAATGAAACGCCTAAGAAAAAAGAATTGCCCTTTGACCGAGAAGGAATAGGAAACAGTATCCACCAACTAAATAGACCAATTTTAGAATCATATAATAATGTATTTGTGAAAGAACCAAACAAAAACCCTGCTGAATAGTGGGGTTTTTTATTTCACTTAAAAAGGTGGGGCTATATTATGGCACGGAATAAAAATAAACTTAAAAAGCGAAAGAAACGCTATCTTAAAAAGCAATTTAAACAATCTGTTAAACGCATTGGCTTGAACGTCACTAATAAACTTTTACTAAATCCTGATGACCTTGAACGTGTGATACCAGTCACACCACCTAGAACTGATCTATTTTTAGGTAAGTATGAGGCGGAAAACCAGGCTTACCAGCAGGAATTAGATCAAGTTTATAATGGCACTGTTGCACCTAAAGAACGTTTTATCAATCAGAACGCTAGTTTGCTTCACGTTTGTAGCGAATGTAAAAGCGAGTTTTTCTCTAAACCACTGTATTTATTGACTAAAGAGAATCAAAAGCATGTTTGTGGTCTCGATAATTCAAGAGTTAGCCCTGAGAAGATTAAGAGAAGGATAACTGAGAAAGATAAAAAAGAAATGGTGGAACTATTTAAACAAGGGCTGACTAAATCAAAAATAGCTACTCATTTAGGCGTTAGCAGACCCACAGTGATTAAGTATTTGAGGCAAGTAGGGCTGTAAGTCATAGCCCTCTTATTTTTTTACCCTGAAGCAGCGACCCCAAAAAGTTGTAGAAAAACGGGCAAAAAAATTTAAATCCAATTTAGAATTTCTCCTAAAATTAACTCACCCCTTGCTGTAGAAGGCTGTACAGCGAAGTTACTTGAATAACTTACCCAATAAAACAAAAGTAATTGCGTTAGAATCGCCTCTAGCGACACACTAACACAATTATTTATTTATCAATTTAACCAGCCCAGTATTAAGATTATCCAATCGTGTATTCAAATCATTAAATTGCGATTTTGTCTCACTTCTAAACTCTTTCAATTCAACAGTCATTTCTTTTAATTCTTGTTCTATACGATCAATGGTAATAATTATTTCTTCTGTGACTTCCTTTTCTTTTTCATTCACTATGTATCACCTCATACAAGATTATATCAATACAGCGATTGTTCAACGAAAAGGTTTTAAAAATGGTGTGTATATTTTGCAAGTACCAGACGACCCCCAGACCATCCCCCGCCCCCTATATATACCCTTCACACCCCTTTTATAATAGAGTGATCTTAACCTACTGTGACTGGTGCTGTAACTGTTGTTATTGTTTTATTTTCATTTCTTTTCTTTGTTTCTTTTCCTTTGTCCTGAGGCTGTCATATTGCCTATTGTGGCGTGTTTAGTGTCTTATCCTTTCTTACTATTACTATTACTCTTTCTTTTATCGTGTCTGTATGGCTTACAGTGGATCTGTAGGCTTGTATAGCATGGCTTTATATTGCATATTACATAAAAAGAAATATAGGAGATCAATCTGTTTTACTCATTTCCTCTTCTATATCTTTTATTTCATAGCTTATAATATCAATATAATCAGATTTAGGTGTTATGTATTTTTTTATGTAATCTTTTGCTTGCTTTAAGCCTTTTTGTTTAGGGCTTTCCTGTGGATCTTGATCTTGTAAAAAATCCAATGCCACTTGCTTAACATCAATATTAAAACTTTCAGAACTTCTTATAGAAAGCAATTCTTCTTGTTTTATTTCCAAATAGGTTATATCGAGATAATAATTTCTATAAGATTTAATCAACTCACTCTCCAATTCTTCATTTTCGGATTCAAGTAATGATTTTTCTGATTTTATTTGCCCAATTTGTATCTCATAATCTTCAATTTCCTTTAATTTAGTATTAACATAACCATCTACTTCTTTCTTCTGTTCTTTTAATTCTTCAATTTGCTGATATAACTCACTATTTTCTATAACCGGTCTTACATCTTTATTATATACGTGGACTGCTAAAAAAAACCCAATCATTGTTAAAATCAGGGAAAATATTGATATTAAGTCTCTCCAATATTTATTAAGAAATCTCTTTTTATCACGTAATAATTTCTTCATATTTTCTCTTCCCCTAACCCAATGCATATAATACAATTTAAATTTTTATACATATTATAACACAATCAAAATACTCATAACTTAAAAGTATTGACACCGTTTTTAAAGTGCTGTACTATCAAGGTATCAAACAGTGTCATTACATAGTGTCATAAATAAAGTGGAAATAAGGGGTAAAATATTATGAAGTATGGCTATGCAAGGGTATCAACAGTTCATCAAGATTTAGAAACACAATTACAAGCATTAGAAAATGAAGGCTGTGAGAAAATCTTTTCTGAGAAGTTCACAGGAACAAAAGCAGACCGCCCACAATTTAAAGAATTGCTTTCTATATTAGAAAAAGGTGATACGCTGGTAGTAACTAAACTAGATCGCTTTGCACGTTCAATGGCACAGGGTAGTCAATTAGTAAGTGATTTGATTGAAAGAGGTATAAGAGTTCACATTCTTAATATTGGTATGATGGATAATACACCTTCAAGTAAACTCATTAGAAACCTTTTCTTTTCATTCGCTGAATTTGAAAGGGATATGATTGTAGAACGTACACAGGAAGGTAAGGCAATAGCTAAACAAAAGCCTGACTTTAAAGAAGGACGTCCTAACATTTACAGTAAAAAGCAGATAGAACACGCTTTAGGGCTATTAGAAACTAATTCATATAAACAAGTGGAATCGATGACAGGAATCTCTAAGAGTACCCTTATTAGGGCTAAAAAGAAATCGGTCAAATAGAGTCACTAATATAAGAGGCTGGGTTATCCAGTTTCTTTTTTTGTTATTGTGCAGTGCCATAATTCGAATGCCTCTTTGCACCTTGTCCACCTAGCATTGTGCATATTTTATATTTACAGTATGCCCTTGTATGCACAGCGTACAAGTGTAATTTTGTCATCAAAAAAGCACCCCTAAAGGTGCTAAATGTACTTACTTCACCATGTTCTTAATCCAATTACTTAAAAACTCATCTACAGATTTCTTTGTATCTGTAAATTTATTAAAAGCTGAATACACATAAGAAGTATTAGTATCTTTATCTGTAATTACTTCTTTAAGTTGAAGTTTATAATGTTCATAATCCTCAATGAGTGGGTCTATTTCATAATGTTCTAATCCATATTGATGATACACCCTTTTAAATTCTAAAAAACTTTGATGTGACATAGCTAAATAATTCAGGGATAGACTATAACTAAGATCACCGTCGTGTTTAGTTATTACCTCATAGGAATCATGTAAATCAGAATAAATACTATGCAATAATTCTTGTAAGTAAGATACATTTGTAAACCTTTCTTGAAGTTCATCTTTATTTATTGTCATAAATCCCCCTCCCTTCATACTACTTAATTCGACAAAAGGGAACTATTTTCCTTTTATGATGTTCATTCTTTTAACAAGCGTTATTTTTGCAATAAAAAAGCACCCACATGGATGCTTAGTTTAATCAATAATGGAATCTTTAACTACTTCAAGGGCATATTTATACATCTCATTTATGGGTTCAAAATGTTTCTCGTACCTTTCATAAGTTTTTTCCTCGTCATCTATTATCTCTTTATGTTTCGTTACAATTTCTTCCTGTTTTTTTATTTCATCAGTATTTGGATTCTCAAATTCCTTTAAGGTTTCTAATGATTCAGTCATGCTTGCAAGAAGAACATAATACTCATCCAAATAGGAACTATACTTTTCTAAATACTCCTGATTTAATTGAATTATTTTAGTAATTGTCATATCAGCTGTATAAATAATATCATACTCAGTTCTTTTATCTAAGGTTTTCACAATTCTATGTCCAAAATTAAAATATAAATAATAAAAAGTATACATAAATCGATCTTTTGCAGAAGTATCCTTTTTTATTGGATTCAAATTAACAGTTGGTAATTCTCCTGTTTGTTTATCTGGGAGAGGAATATTTAATGGTACATAACCATTTTTGGGTATTTTAAAATTTCTACATATATTGGCTATATCGTTACTCTCAAATGAAATGTTAATAATTTGATGTGCAAACCTGTTCCTTACCCGTTGAAGATAAGTTAAGTTGTCAACCTCATTATTTGAAATTAACCCTAAATAATATGCCATCTTAATTTTTGAATCAAAATTTCCTAAAGTTCCATTTACACTAAATAAATCTTTATCTATTTGATCGGATTGCACCAAAAATGATTTTAAAATTTCAACTAATAATGCGTCCATTATTGAACCACAAGTTAAAACAATACCCCTATCACTACTTGTTTTAAGTTCCTTTTCTAATTCATTTAAGTAACCTAGATATTGATTTCTTTTAGTTATGTTTTCGAAAAACTCGTCTTCCATATTCTAGCAACTCCTTTCATATACTCAATTCGACAAAAGGGGCTATTCTCCTGCTAATATGAAAATCACTTATTCTGCAATACCCACTTATGCTTTCCAGCATGCAATGCCTGTTTATGTTCTTCACTTATTGTTCTCCTTTTCCTGAGGAAACTCTTTGTAACAATAGAATCTTCAACAGTAAATCTAATACTGGTCGGTTTACCTTCATGTTCCGTTAATACCTCTATATTCTCTTTATTTAGAAGAGGATTCTTCATATAATATCGAATATGTGAAGGCACGGAAGTAAAAATATTCCATTTACCTGTCACAACTTCATAAGTTTGCACCGTTTCCTGTTCTTCTTTATTTATTTTCATTATAAGCACCTCGGATCATTATAAGCACCTCGGATGGTTGTAATAACAAAGTCAAATTCCTCAGGGCTATGATTTAAAATCTGTTGTAAAGTAACCACATTTGTTGGAGAATTCTCGTTACTTATAACTATCTCCAGGTTCTTATTTAATTTATTACTTTTATCAAAAGCTATCAAATGCCAGCCATTATCATCCACAATTTCAATTTGGAAACCCAAAAAAGCACGGACGTTTCCTCTAGCTGATACTGGGTTAGAGTTAAACCTCTTAATCTCTCCTACTGGGATAGAGTTAATCCTCTTAATCTCTCCTGAAAAAATAGTGCCATTCTTAATAAACGTTTTTGTTTTCATTTTCCTTACCTCCAAGTGTGTTTTTAAAGACTAATCAAGTCTTACATTTTGGTACTTGCAGTTAGATTACATTTTAGGACATACAAAAGTACAAAAGAAAAAAATAAAAAAGCCAGGTTTCAATTAACCTGACTTTAAAGCTTTACTTTACTTTGAAATTCTATGAATGATTTTTTGAATAACTCATTTTCCCTCTTAGATTCTTCTAATTCCGTTTCTACTTCTTGTAATCTCATCTTGAGATCTTCAACCATTTTTGGCATGTCAATGTTATCCTTCGTAAATCTAATAGCGTGTCTTATAGACTCTGCTTGATTAGGCGGTTTGATTGAACGCAATGATTGTCTATCTAGTTCCTCTATGAGTTCAAGTAAGCTTTTATATTCATCTTCATTCATTGCTACTGACACATTCCGATCTCTTCTCAAATTACATTCCTCCAGTAAAGTCATTTTAAAAGCTGTTTTAAAACGTTAGACCAATACTTCTGCATAGACCAAATCATAACTCAGCTAAAGCTTCGTGTTCGGGCTTACACCCTCACCAATATATATTAAATTCTTTTCTATTATAACTGAATCTATTATAGTTACAAATTAACATGGAGAGGGATAGCCGCTTTTTGGCTGTCCCTTGGAATGTTATTTGGTATGGATATTACTATAATTTTAGTATCTTTCTTATAAGGAAATACTCAATAAACACTGTCATACCAACGGTTACAGCGTTTGTTTACTAACCTAAAAGAGTAAAGAGAAAGTTAGATTTCATTATTAAGATACTGTTCCAGCAAAGTTCTCATTCGTTTAGATGGAATGTACACATTTATTGGCTGTCCCTTTCTAACACGACTACGAAAAAGCCACTGCAGAAGTTCTGATAACGCATATAAGTCAATATTAACCTCTACACCCTGCTTTTTAAAGAAATGAGTTGTTAATGGGTTCATATAAATGTTAGCTAAATAAATACAAGTGCTTTTATGCTGATATTCATTAGTCGCACGGGCATTTACAATAACAAATTTGTCTTTTAAACCTATAGGAGTTAGGTTAGCCTCAAACTCTTTAAATGTTGTCCACATTACTTCGGCTGAAGGTACTTTACATTTGTTGTAATAGTAATTGTACGCATTATCTTTAATAACTTTTTTTGTCTGTGTACTTTTAGTTTTCTTCTTTAAATCACTCACACTAAAGTAACCAGCCTTATTTCCCATCTTATTCATATCTTTTTTATCTCTAGCTGATAGATAATAAATGTTAATCAGTTCCTTTAGGTGTGAACGATCTTCATCCTTATAAGATACATATGGTGCTAGTTTATATTCAGATCCTACTTTTAAAACTGACCTATATTCATACTTTTGACCAAATAAATCAAAATAAGCACGTTGAATTTGTCCATCAAACATATAAGTCAGAATATAGACATTTTCAAAACATTTAAAGGTATCTACTGGAAATGTCCAATATACCGCAATAGGCTGGTTGTTTTTATCCTCGTACATCATTAGATTCCCTGAATTAGATAAGTTCCTTAACTTTTCAAAATAACCTTTTTTATAATCGGGTTGTTTCCAGTTTACAACCCCTTTTTTATTAACTTCTATCACTTCATTCTTAGTTAACATTTTTAAATCATCTTGGGATATGTTGACTTGTTCAATTACATCCATAACCTCATCTAGTATTAACGTGTAATTCTCCATATCTAACAGATCAATGACCTCACTATTAATACTTCTAAACAGAGAATGGGTAGAAACAATATTTTCACCGTTAGCAATAAGACTCTTTAAATCATCTAACTTTGTATTGTTTCTATCATCTATTTCTGGTTGCCTAAAATTACTTGCAACTGAATTGATCACCCTCTCAACTTCTCCTTTAAAGGGGGTAATATACATAAACTTTTGATAGGATGGTGCATTTTTCATGAACTGTATAGCCCAGCTAGTCTTTCCACTCCCCATTATTGAATCAATGATGTTGATTTTTGTTTGAGTTGGTTTATTAAATAACATTTGCATTTATCCTCTTTTCCTATTCATATGTTTTGTAAGAAGTAACTTACATTTCATCACTTGCAAACATCACATATTTTAGGACAGCTGGATAATCTTTGTTTTTCTTTGATCTTTATCTCTTGACCTTTTGGTTTTACTTTTACAGACTAAACAAGATTGTCTAGGAAACATTGGACAAAGAGAATGATTACCTATACAGCACTTAGAAGAAACAAAGTGCTATAAAAGTTGGCATTCTTTAGATACTGACTTGAACTGAGTTGCTGAGGTTTCCACCGTATCAACCTTGTTTTAATGCTTGGATTTCTCCAACATTGAACTTTCTACATGCAAAGCTAGTCCTACATGCTTTTGTCTGTTCAATGCTACCTGTACCGTAATACACCTAGCTACCAAACCGAACCGTTAACGGTCGTTCTCACCTAGTAATCACCAGCAAACAAGGAAAGCTGTTAATGTGATTACGGCTGTATTTTCTGCATTGGCTACATCCAGTACCTTTCCAGTTTAATTTTGATTCGAGTTAGTGGGCAACCTCGAAAGAGTTCATCCTAAAAAAGACAATAGGAAAGTAGACCTTTGCAATTTAGCTTTTTTTCAAGTAAAATGAAGGCAAACAAACTCATATTCAGTTATAGATTTCCGTCTATCATTGAATTGTTCCGCACTAACAAGTCGACAAACATTTAGTGCACTTCTTTGAGAGAGTGTATCCAGCACTCTTTTTTTCTTTATATTTTTAGCTTGTTTAGCGGTGACGTAATTCGTCCCATATCAAGAATTGTTTCTTGATCAAGTCCTCTTAAATAGTTTGATGTAATCTGTGTATCAAAATGCCCTAACAGCCGGCTAAGGCTATATACATCAATTCCGTTCTTTAATTGTTTCTGTGCAAAATAATGCCTACAATCATGCGGTGAACAGCGTACTTCCTTTCTTACACCAGCATTTTTACAGTGTCGTTTTAATATCTTGTTGATACGAGAACGTGATAACCGTTCTGCACTTTGATCTAAAAAGTAATAATCCTCTATCTCATCAGGATGTTTACGTTTAAAACGTTCTTTCTTTAATGTTTCATACTTCCTCATATATCTACGCATTACCTTACTGATATACACTAATCGTTGCTTAGAACCTTTACCATGAATTAAAATATGTTTAGCCGAAATGTCAGTGACCTTAATATTACAAAGTTCACTCACACGAATGCCAGTATCAAATAACACGATTAGCATTAGCTTATCTCGTACATTGCTATATGTTTCTTCTGCTACATCGCTAATAATTCTCTGTACTTCATCATCATTGAATGTTAAAATTACTCGTTTTTCCTCTTTCAAATTTTTAATTTTACGAATAGGATTATCAAACTCACCCATAAATTCCTCATCAACAAGATAATTAAAAAAGACACGTAATGTTGATAAGCTACCGTTAATCGTAATTTGTTTCTCTTTACCCAGCTGTTGACAATATTGAATATACTTTTTTATATGAATTGGCTTTACATCCTCGACTTCGACTATTTTAAATTCATCCGCCATAAACTTTCGCCACCGTTTCAAACGATACATACAAAGATCAATGTACTCTGATTTCCTATCTTCAATCTGCTGATTCAAACGAAAATCATCTATGAGTTCAATGATTTTTGCCACAAAAAAACCCCCTTTCATTCGCTCGCAAAACACGAATAAAAGAGAGTTTAATTTCACAATAAATAGTTGTACGTTAAAAATGACATTTCAACTTTGATTAGGATACAAATATTGATATATCAACATCTGTTACGCTTCATCAATAGTTAAAATTCCTAGTCTATTCCCACTCAATCGTAGCAGGCGGCTTACTTGTCACATCATACACAACTCGGTTAATATGATCTACCTCATTAACGAGTCTTGTTGATACTTTTTCTAAAACATCCCATGGAATACGTGCCCAATCTGAGGTCATTCCATCGATTGACGTTACTGCACGGATACCGATTGTATAGTCATAAGTTCTTGTATCTCCCATTACACCAACACTGCGAATGTTAGGAAGAACAGTGAAGTACTGCCAAATATCACGGTCAAGTCCTGCTAGTGCTATTTCCTCACGTAAAATTGCATCTGATTCACGGACAATTTCTAATTTGTCATCCGTAACTTCTCCTAGAACACGAATTGCAAGACCTGGTCCTGGAAAAGGCTGACGCCAAACAATATGATCTGGAATTCCAAGCTGGCTGCCTAGCTCACGAACTTCATCTTTGAATAATGTATTCAGTGGCTCAATCAGCTCAAACTGCATATCCTCTGGTAATCCACCAACATTGTGATGGGATTTGATTGTTTGTGCTGTTTCCGTACCACTTTCAATCACGTCGGTATACAATGTACCTTGTGCTAGGAAATCAATTCCCTTTAACTTCGCTGCTTCATCATCAAACACATAAATGAATTCATTTCCAATAATTTTCCGTTTCTTCTCTGGATCATCTACACCTTTAAGCTTCGATAAAAAGCGATCCTTTGCGTCCACTTTGATAATATTCATATGGAAATCATCGGCGAATACCTTCATCACATCATCAGCTTCATTTTTGCGAAGCAGACCATGGTCGACGAAAATACATGTAAGCTGGTCACCAATTGCTTTATGGATTAATGCTGCAACAACAGATGAATCAACACCACCACTTAACGCACATAATACATTACGGTCGCCAACTTTATCTTGAATTGCTGCAATTTCTGTTTCAATAAAGCTTTGGATTGTCCAATCACCCGCAGCACGACACACATCGAACACAAAATGATTCAATACGTCATTCCCATATTCTGAATGACGAACCTCTGGGTGGAATTGTACCGCATAGAGATTTTTTTCTGGATTGCTCATTGCAGCAATTGGTGTTGAATTACTTGTCGCATCGATTTGGAATTCAGGAGGAGCTGCTGTAACTTTATCGCCATGGCTCATCCATACCGTTTGCTTTGTTGGTGTATCCTTAAAAAGAATTGGATCATGTGCTAGATCTATTAAGGCTTTTCCATATTCACGATTTTTTGATTTTTCAACAGTGCCGCCGTATTGCAGTGCCATTAATTGCATCCCATAACAAATTCCGAGAACTGGGATACCTAGATCAAAGATGTCTTTATCCGGACGGAAGCTATTTTCATCATAAACACTATGTGGTCCACCAGAAAGAATAATTCCTTTTGGATTGATAGCTTTGATTTCTTCTGCAGTCAGCTTGTGTGAGTGCAATTCACTATAAACGCCAAACTCTCTGATACGACGTGTAATTAGTTGATTGTATTGACTTCCAAAATCCAATACGAGAATCATTTCATTGTTTTCCATGATTATGCTCCTTTATCTGTGCGAAATTTAGTTACTTCGTGAATGTAGCGCCCGAGCCTTGAAAACACGCATCCTAATTTGAAGATTTTATATATTATTATCTGCAAAAAACCTAGACTCCAGCTTTTCACATCTATACAAAATTTTCATATAGCTAGAAAAAGACAGAAATCCAGGTTCCATTAAAATACCAGACCAGATATTCTGCCTTCATAGTCAGAGCATTTACGGTGCTCCGGTAGAAACTTTCGGACCATATTTCCAAGGATATACGAGGGCATATCATTCAGTTTTAACTTTGTTTGTTCAAAAAGGAGTATCAATGACCGCAAATTTTGCTAATGCCATTTTACCAAATAAGAAAGGCTAAATTATTTTCCCCTTCCTAATTTTCTCTCCGGAAAGGCCACATCCAGCTCCAGCGCCCAGCGACTAGCGAGACTTCCTTCACCTCCGTACGATAAAGAAGACTTGCCTTGGTGAAACCAGAGGCTTAGTCGCACTTATACCCTTGTGGTGAAAGTCAACATCGACTCCCTACGGTCGCCGTGTTTCCTTTATCTCCTACGGTTCAGTCCAGTCCGTACGTCGCTAAACGGGCGCTTCCGCTTTTGTTACCAATCATTTTTATAACTTTTTATATGTTCTTATTCTACTAAGCAAGAACTTTCCGGTCAACCCATTATCCGTTTGATTAAATCTTTCCATAATTTCGTTAGCTTCTCAAATTCAGCATTTTCAATTTCATTCTTATACAGCATCCGCTCATAGTTGCTCGTTAATTGTCCCATTTCGTTTGTGTGGTAAAGCGCGTCAACCTTGTTTGCAAATTCACGCAACGTTTGGCCAGGCTCCTTTTCATAGCCGCGACCACTTAAGATTTTAATTAAGAAGTGATATGCCTCCTGGAATGTTTTAGCATCTTGTTTAGTTGTTAAATTTAACGAAATAAAATACATTTGTAGGCGGAATCTCGCTTTGTAAATGATGAATAAAACAGCTGCTAAGACAGCTATGCCAATCGCTGCATACCACCAGTTTATCGTAAATGTCAATGCTTCCGTATTACCGGCAGTATTCTCAGTTTCAGGAATTACTGTTTCCTCCACTTGCTCTTCCGGATTCTGACGTTCCGGTGTTGGAGTAATTGCATCATTTTCTACCGATTCACGATTTCCTTCTGTATCCAAATGGAAGTCAGATGTATTGGCAAACCCTTGCGTCGGCTCAAATGGAACCCAGCCAACCTCTGGAAAATATACTTCAACCCAAGAATGCGCATTTGCATTCGTTACTTCATAAACGTAGTAACCACCTTCTCCACGCTCAACAATTTCTCCGCTTGCAAAGCCCTTCACCCATCTTGCTGGAATATCCAATGTCCTTAGCAAAACAACCATTGACGTTGAATAATTATCACAATATCCGACTTTAGAATCGAATAAAAATTGATCCACATAGTCTTGATTTTGTTCTGGAATCGGAACATCTGTAGTTTGATAGACAAACCCGTTGCTGTTAAAGTAATTTTCAACTGCCTTAACTTTGTCATAACGATTATCTTGATCAGCAGTAATTTCTTCCGCTAACAAAGCAACCCTTTCTGGTAATGCCGGTGGAAGCTGGGTATATTGATTGCTGATTTCTAACGGATACGGTTCACTGCTTTCCCGTAATTCATTAATGGAAAAGGATGGTTGGTCATACTCCATATTATACATAAACGACGTTATATCCTCATTATGAAGGCTTAATTCAATTGCTCCAGATTTCTCGTCTAGTGCATAATCTGCATCACCTTGTACTTGAGACACACCATATGGATAGATAACCTTGCCAATTTCTGTATTTGTTAATTCGATTGACCCTTCCATACTTTCTGTTTCTACAGTACTGTTGAACGTTTCTAACGTAATATTTCCATTCGGCTGCTGCTCATAGCTAGGTTGTGTTGAAAGCTCCCAGCCCTTACCTGTGTAAACATCCTTTGATTCGATTCTCCAATACTGTTCATCTTTCACGGTAGCATAGAATACATGCGTGTGGTCCTGAACGAACGAACCGCCCAGTCTCGAGTCATCCTCACCGTAGCCTACCTTTTGGATTACCGAGCTGCTTCCTCCACCTGCATTCTCCGCTGCACTCTGAATAAATGGAACCGGATCTGGCCATTGTGGTTCTAATTTAGGAGCTGCAACCCCAATAATAGTTGAAAAGAGTGCAATCGCAATGATTGGCAGCAACCAGATTGGGGACCGTTTCAACCACTGAAAACGAATTGTTTCCTTATCAATTTCTTTCATGAAATTGGCGATGCCTAATGCAAGTAAGGAAATGATAAATGTTCTTACAATGGACATTGCCCCATCGTAAACTGTGAACGTATCCAGGACAGCTAAATAAATAAAGGTTAGTAATACGAAGAGGAAAATCCGCTTCATTTGAACAAACCAATAATAAAGTAAATAACTCATCAACCAAATTAGCAATAAAAATAAAAAGCTCCGGAATAATGGCGTTAGTGCGTACCAGGATTGAGAAAAGAGAGCCTCAAAATTAAAGATGAACTCCGTTATCAGTTGTTCATACCAAAGAATGCTCAATATCGAAATTTCGAAATATAAGCCATTTAGTATGAACACCATCGCAAGTCCTTTTAATAAAAACGAAATCCACCATCTAAACTGAAACATCGAGATAAGAAAGCAAAACAAAGAATAAATAATAAACACTGTTAAACTATCAGTATCGGTCACATCCTTAATCGGATACAACCATTCCAAAAATAATAAAAGACCAAAAAAATACAAAATAGAGGCGTAGATCGTTGATGATTGAAAAGGTTTTAATTTACTCATCTTAAGCCCACCTCAATTGGATTCTGCACTAATTGGTGTTCCGTCAAAACTTGAATACCAACATTTGAAAACTCAAACTGCTTGATAATCTGATGTTCTTTTCCCGAAATCAGTGCTGCAGATTGTATAAAGATAACAGCTACTTGATTGATTCGCTGGCCCATTTGCTGCAGCGTTTGTTTGAAGAAGTCATCTAAATGCGTGGTGATTACAATCACAATCTCCCCACTGCTTATCTCTTTTACTTTTTCTTTTAGCATCAACGAAAATGGTCTTTCACCTGTGGGTTCCAGTCTTGTTAAATGCCTTTTTATTACAGTACTTGTCGTTGTATCATAGATTGGAAATCGTTTCATATCTTGACCGATTGATACCAACCCAACTTGTGTCGCCTGTTTGCGAATCGTCTCCATTAAGGAAAGTGTTAATTCAATTGTTGCTTCAAATGCTAAAGAATTTATCCCTTGATAATTGCAATGGTCTAGAATGACAAGCATATTGGTGTTCTTCTCCTGTTCAAATTCCTTTGTCATGACCGCATTTTTCCTGGCAGTCTGTTTCCAATCAATCCAAGAAAACCGATCACCAGGCGCATATTCACGAACTCCTGTTACAACATTCGTGTTCTTTAAATTTTGAACAGAAGAAGCGATGGAACCATGCTCAAAGCTGCTTACCCTCTCAATAATTCGAAGTGGTCGTTCATTCGGATATGCAGTAAACTCGTCAACAATAGGAAAAACACTTTCCTTTTTTACAAAACCGAATATATCACCAGTCTGCACTCCAATACCTGTCAACTGATGCTCTCCACGAGGAACCTCTGAAAGCTTGTAGGAAATCTCCACTTTCCGCTTAAATAATGGAAATATTACTCTTTTCACAATCCGATAACTATATAATTGCTTCGGCTTTTCCATGGAATGATATTTTTCACGACGAGTATCCATTCTATTTAAAGTCCTCGGAAGTTTTTCCTCCACAATGCAATAGAATAATGGAAAAGGAATAGACCGCTCTAATTCGATCGTAACCTTCACTCCATCTCCTGCATGGAAAACAGAATGATTTAGTCGTCGTGTTGCCTTCCAATTTTTTATCGGGTAAAGCAATAAACAGAAATGGTAAAAAAGTATTGGAAGGAAGCCATAAAAAAGGAACCAGCTAACAAATCCTCCTTGGAACATTGCATAAGCAAATAAGGCAATGAAAGCAACTATAACAAAAAGAAAATTACTAATGAATTTTAGCAATGCTTTCATTCAAGAAATTCCTTTCGAATCGGAATATGTGTTGTTTTAACAATGGAAGAGATAATTTCTTCGTTCGTCATACCTTCATATTTCGCCTCTGATGTTAAAATAATCCGGTGTGCCATAACATATGGTGCTAGAAATTTCACATCATCTGGTAAAACATAATTTCTATCATGGATATATGCATATGCCTTCGCAGCCTTCATTAATGCCATCGAGCCACGCGGACTGACTCCTAAATAAATGGATGGATTTTCCCTCGTTCTCGTTACAAGATTAATAATATATTGTTGTACATTCCGATCAATATAAACATCCTTAACTTCCTCTTGAATGGATATTAGCTCATCCCTGTTTAAAACAGAATGAATTGCTTCAATTGGGTGATTTCTTGATGTGCGCTCAAGCATTTCCAGCTCATCCTGGTAGGAAGGATAGCCCATTCTTAGTTTTAAAATAAACCGATCTAATTGTGCTTCTGGGAGTGGATATGTTCCTTCGTATTCGATTGGATTCTGGGTTGCCATTACAAAGAAAGGTGTTTTTAAGGGAATCGTTTGGCCATCTACTGTCACACTGTTCTCTTCCATTGCTTCGAGCAGTGAGGATTGTGTCTTCGGCGAGGTTCGATTGATTTCATCTGCAAGTATAATATTCCCTAAGATTGGGCCTGCGCGAAACTCAAACTCCAGTTCTTTAGGGTTATAAATCGAAACACCTGTAATATCGGATGGTAATAAATCTGGGGTGAATTGAATTCTCTTAAAATCACAATCTAATGATTTTGCAATTGTTCGAACGAGCATTGTCTTACCTACTCCCGGAACGTCTTCTAACAATACATGTCCACCGGCGAGCAGCGCGACTAAACTAAGCGTTGCAGCTTCTTCTTTTCCAATAATCACTTTATTTATATTTAATAAAACTCTTTCAATCTTTTCATTATATGTCTGCGTCTTTTGCATTTCTTTATAGCCCCTCTCTCCACCCTTTAAACGGCATCTTCTATCTCTTCTACTACTATAACTATACAAGAAAAGATTGAGAAGTAAAAGCGGAATTATTTGTATTCATAGTATTTACAGATAGATAGCTTAATATACTAGATTTGTTTTTTGGGTTAGGTGGAGCGGCAGAGTCTTAGATAGAGCTTCCAACCACAAAAGAGGAGCACTCTTCTCTGAATGCTCCTCTTCAAACAAACGATCAATCAATAAACACCATTGAAATAGGGATTGCCTTTCATCCCAATCCAAAAATCAGACTGTTCCAATTGTGCAGAGAGCTGTAACAATCGATGCTCTTCCCCTTTTTGTGCCATGACTTGTACACCTAGTGGCAGGCCATTATCCGCTAAATGAACAGGTAACGATATTGCAGGCTGTCCAGTTAAATTGGCAAGCTGGGTAAATGGTGTATACGTCAAGCTTGGCAGGAACATATCATATACCATTTGTTGTTGTTGTTCTTTATTTACTTTACCAATCCGTTCAATCAATTCAGCCTGTTCTTCGGCTGACAAAGGAAGCTCCCCAACCTTTGGCGCTGTTTCAGCCGTTGCAGGCATAATATAAAAATCAAACATTCGGTGGAAATTAGCCATTTGCTCTGCTGCTACATCCCATGATGCAAGACTCTCTGAATACTCTGCCGCACTAACGGTTTTGCCAGCTTCACTTAAGACCCAAGATTCAATTTCCACGTCATTTGCAGTGATATTTTGTCCGATTGCTTTTTCTAAACTGCGGATGGTTGAATGCATTTCGCCGCTATTCATTAAATAATAATCTTTCATCAACTGCAGGCCATCAACTGGATTATCCTTTTCTTCTACATGATGCCCTTGCTGTTCAAGCCATTTTACTGTTTTCATAACTGCTTCCTTGGCATCCTCTGAAACCGGTGTCCCAACTGGTGAATTCGTTGTGAAGGCAATGCGTAATGGTTTATCGAACGCTGCTTTCATTTGCTCCACATAGCTTCCAGGGAAGAGTGGCGTTTGGTATGCAGCTTCAGGTTGTACAACTTGAAGGATATCCAGCATTGCTGCACTATCACGAACACTTCTACTTAAGACAAAATTAATAGAGGCACCTTGCCAAGAACGACCATACCCAGGACCAATCGGCGTCCGTCCTCTTGTTGGTTTTAATCCAAACAATCCTGTAAATGATGCTGGAATTCGAATCGACCCTCCTCCATCACTAGCACCAGCTAGCGGCACAACACCTGCTGCAATTGCAGCTGCTGATCCACCACTGGATCCTCCAGGAGAGTATTCAGGATTCCATGGATTTCTTGTCGGTCCATAAAATTCTGGCTCCGTAATATTTTTCAATCCGAATTCAGGAGTATTCGTGTGCCCTAGAAAGTTGAACCCTGCTTCACGGAACTTTTTAACAAAATATGAATCATGCTTGGAAATAGATGATTGTAAAAGCTTCGACCCAGAAGTGAGTGGTTCACCTTCTAAGCTTTGCGAAATATTTTTTAATAAGATCGGAACACCAGCAAATGGAGCATCCTCATTTACCATACTCTCCGCTTCTTTTAATACTTTTTCCTTTCTTGAGCTCGTCAATATATTCAATGTCGGATTAACTTTATCCAATTGTGCAAAAGCCATTTCTACTAGCTCTTTCGGTGTCACTTGCTTCCCTTTAATCAGTTCCGCCATTTCTGTTGCATCTAAAGTTAAGTATGTATGTTGATTCATTACTACACCCCATTTTTGTAATCTTGCATTAAGTGTAGCATCTTACTCTGTATAAAGTAATTTAATTGCCTTACCGGGCTTAACTGCTTTCCTCTTTAGAACCCTCTTTCTTCCAGGGCGGATCCCCATGTTTATGAAGCATTTGATTGATTTTTAAGACCAAATACGGGATAAGGACGGTTAATATCGTGCAGAAAATCCCCAGCATACTAGGCACTCTTTCGATAATGTTTTGCCACATTATTCATCACGTTTTCCCTTCTGTTTGATCCGATTTGATGCACCCGTGGAAGTAATATTTGCCTCGACTGTAACATCCACTGTACTTTTTGAAAAATAATTTTCCCCACGATCCCAATTATCTACTAAGGTTGTCCATAAATCATAGTGATGCTCCCTAATCACTTCGCCCAGTCCAATCACGTCTACCTCATATTCTGTTTTCGCCTTTTCAATCGTCCGCTCCACCATTTTCTTTATATCCTTCTCTACAGCCGTTTCAATCTCCGCAATCGTTTTCTCTTTCAATACATTCACTTTCCCGAAGTGCTCTTCTATACTGCCTTCAAAATTTACCTTCAAAGAGAATCTAAGGTTTTCCTTATCCTTTTTGGTTAATGTAATCTTCGGTCTTGTACGTGAGGTTTCGACTGCCACTAAATTTCCATTAAATTTTGTTTCAATACTTCCTCCCTTTGTATTATCGATAATATATAATAGTCCTTTCGTCTCCTCCGCATTAAGCATACCCACCATTTGATTATTAGAACCCTGTACCACTACTGCATCCTCATAAACAATTTCATTACTTTCGAGTTTAATACGCGGAATAAAATAGCTCCGCTCGTAAATAAAATTATTTTGTAGTCGATCAACCTTTTTTGGTTCAGGGACCCCGGAATTTTTACTGTTCTCGGTAAGCTTATCTAGGAACATTGCAGGTGTTTTCTCAATTTCTGGAACATATTCTAATACTTTATTTGCCTCTTCTTCTGTAACAAATACCTTTACCCCTCTTCGTAATTCATGATTTCTAACAAATACATCCATCACATCGGAGAATAATCCGGGCTCGCTCAATACTTCTTCAGAAACCAATATTACTTTTAAATGCTGGTAATAAGGAATTAAATTTGTGCTACTTCTCATTTTTCGTGAGGCAGTAAACAGACTCTCACTTTTAGCACTAATATTGATAAATCCCTTTTGTCCGCCTCCTCCTCCATTTGATGGTGTACTTGCAGCAGCAGGATTTATTAGCTGATTGGTCATCAGTAATTCGTATTTCTCATTTCCTTGTTTCCCTTCTAAATCGATCGCAGTACCAATCACAAATCCTCTATTCTCTATTTCAACCCTTCCCCAGCATCCCGTAAGAAAAATAGGGATTATCAAAGAGATGAGAATCAATTTCTTTCTCTTCAACAATTTACTTCACTCCCTTAATCTTCGACATAATCGTAAATAATAGTGTCACAAAGAAGATTAGAATTAGTGCATAATAGGTTGTAAACAATGCTAATGTTGAAACCTCGACATAATCCTTTGGAAGCAGACCAATGAAATACGCTAACGGGGCTAACATAAAAATAATTGTTTGCTTCTTTAACTTCTTAAATACGGACTGAAGGGCCAAAACTGCGACATCAAGAGCTATTACAGCAGTATTAAATATTGCCATCACCCAAATCGTAAAAAATACCGAATCAAACCTTTCAAAAAATCCACCCGGAATTTCCAATTCCTTAGCTAAATCAATTGTCGGATAGATCAAATTCGTTGTCGCTCCATTTCCCATCACACCGACACAGGCTATGAATAGCAGCGTGTACAAAACAACGACAAATGTCATACCTATTGCAGCCATTTTCGGTGCTTTTTTAGGCTGTTTAGCAAGTGCAATATAGAACAGGAGAAAGCCGATATTCCCATAAAAATTGATGCTCGTTTTTACCCCCTCCATATAACCGCTTAGGCTTGTTTGAAAAACAGGTAGCAGATTTTCTGGCTGGATCCAGCCAATGGATAGAATAATCACAAAAAAGGAGATGAAAATAATGAATGGAAAAAACAGCATATTCAAGCGAAAAATTCCTGCCCTTTCCCCTGAGACAGCATAAATAACAACTAATAAAAAACTGAGTGACAATACCTCCATTGGGGTATCATTTAACAAATAAATTTGGGAGATATCGGCTATTTCCCGAACCTCAAAAGCTGTAACAAGGATCCCTTGGATGGCAAACAGAAATATTAAGACGATTGCAATCGGCTTTGTCACTAATTTCGATCCGAAGGCAAAAAAGCTCTGATTAGGAAAACGAGATGCTACTTTTACGAATAGCCATGTTACAATAATCATAATCATTCCACTTACAAGCAATGGTATCCATCCATCAGATGATATCGTTACATTAGCGAGCTTTGCTGGCAAAGAGAGGATTCCAACTGCAATAACGATTGAAGGGACTGCAATTGCAATATCCTTTTCAGAAATTTGTACTTCGCTATTCCCCATTAATTTCATGTTTGTTTTTTCTCCTCTCCAGTTGACTTCTTCTTTTTATCCTCTATCTTCATATAGGTTGGTTGCTTCTCTAACATTGTAATTGGCGCGCGGATAGCAGAGTCCTTCCAGTCCTTTAATAAGGCTGGTGCAAAAGGTGTGGAGTATGGTATACCAAAGCTTTTCAAATTAACAATGTGAATATTTAGCATAATATAGGCGAGGATAATACCGTAAAGACCAAATATTGCCGCAGCAATCATGAAGAAAAATCGCAGCATTCGAAAGCCAATGCCCGCACTATAACTTGGATTTGTAAATGAGGAAATTGCTGTCAGCGCTACGACAATAACCATAATCGGACTCACAATATTTGCACTGACCGCCGATTCTCCGATAACTAATCCACCAACAATCCCAATTGTCTGACCTAAGTTCTTCGGTAAACGCGCGCCCGCTTCCTGTAATATTTCCATCGTGATGATCATTAACATTGCCTCTACAAATGATGGAAAAGGTACCCCTTCTCTAGTTGTGGCAATAGAAAATGCGAGCTGGGTTGGTATTAAGCCTTGATGATAGGAAACCAAGGCAATATAAATAGCAGGCAAAAATAAAGCAATAAAGGTTCCAACATAGCGAAGCAACCGGATTAGTGTTCCAACAATCCATCGTTCATAATAATCTTCCAATGATTTTAATGTTTCACTATATGTAATCGGTGCAATCAAGGCAAACGGGGTCCCATCTACTAGAATCCCCACTTTTCCCTGTAACAGTGCACTTGATACCCTATCAGGTCTTTCCGTATTAATCATTTGTGGAAATGGTGATAAGAAGCTATCCTCAATCCATTGCTCTACAAACCCCGATTCCGACACAACGTCTAAATCAATCGATTTCAATCTGCGGTTTACTTCCTGCAAAATAATTGGATTGACAATGCCATCAATATAACTAACCACAATCGTTCGCTTGGATATCTTTCCTACGTCATGCGATTTGAATCGCAAATTTGGATTCTTAATATCTTGACGGATTAATGCTATATTTGTTTGGACACTTTCAACAAATCCTTCTCTTGGTCCACGTATTAATGCCTCTGATTGAGGTTCTTCAATCGAGCGCTCTTCCCTGCCGGAAGTGGCCAGGATTAGTACAGTATCCATTCCATCTAAATAAAATAAAGTACTTCCTGATAATAAGGAATAGATAACCTCGTCAAACTTGTTGCCCTTTTTTATATCTGTAATTGCAATTATTTCTTGAAAAACTTCATCGATTCTGCTTGAATCAATCTCACTTTTGTTAGATTGAATAACTTTTAAAATATTGTTATTCACAAGATTTTGATCAACCAATCCACTTAGATAGACGATCGCACATTTATAATCCGTTCCACCTAAGGACGTCTCGCGAATAACCAAATCATTTGGTTTATCTAATAATGTCTTGATATTATTCAGGTTTTCTTTTAATTCTGTTCCTAATTCAATCCCAGTTTTTATTTGATTTTGTTGTTCCGGCTTTTTCGTTTTCATCTTTCGGCGATTAAAAAAGGAAGTTCGTGGCATTTTACTTTCACCTCAGTTTTGAAGCCATTAGAAACAGCTATAATTGCAGTTATGTAGAGTGAAATATTCTAAAGCTTTTTCTAATCCATTTAGGAAATCTATCTCCACTTCTTTTTCCCATTTTTGGTTATTTTTATACAAAAAAACGCTTCATCTCAATTTAAGATGGAGCGATTTTCTTATTTATTTCGATTCGTATAGTTATTAGGTATTCATATATTTATTTAAGTCCACTAATCGTTCCAGCCATCGACATTTCTGCGTTCATATCAACTAAAAATAGAACGATTGTCGTATTCTTGATAGCAGTTACGCTTGGGAGCGGATTTTCTAAATCTGTTATTGATTCCTGTCTGCCAATCTTTAAGTCCCCGCTAGTAATATCCCCGCTCATCACATATAAGAATGGTGTTAATCCTTGATAAACAGGGATTTCTAGTGTTTCTCCTGCTTTAGGGTGTGCGTCTAATATATATACGGATTGTCTCACGTGCAGCGGTGCTTCACTATTTTCTGGACCGACCATTACATACCAGTCCGAGTGATCTACTGGCTTATCATGAAATTGAATCCCGGGTTTCAGATCAGTTTCTCGAGGACGGATAAAAATCTGCAACATTTCAACGTAACCATCCTCGACTTTTTCTTCATGCCAGAAACTTGAGCCGGCATTCATCAGCATCAATTTTCCGGGAGCAATTGGTGCTTCAAAACCAGCCGAGTCTTTATGATGAGAAACGCCATGACTAACATAACTCAGTATTTCATCATTTACATGCTCATGCATTTTTATCTTAATTCCTTTTCTCATCACCGCGTGGTCAATGATACTTAAAGGGCCAAATGCAGAATCTCTTCCTTTCTCCTGGAAGATTTCCCCTGGCTGCACACGAGTAATCGAAATTGGATCCTTAAAGGGCTGTTTATGGTTTTCAGTACCGAGTTTAATCAACATATACTTTCTCCTTCATACTACTTTCCTTAACTATAGCAAATCCACATTGTTTTGACAGTCATTCAGTACCGGTACCAATTCTGTAATATCGCATAACAGTTTGAATGAACCGCTGCATGTGGAATGTTCATTAAAATTATATTCACATGCAACGATCTCAATCAATGTCTTTTTAATCGATTCGTTTAAAAAGTTGTTTTCTATGCACGGTCTCCTTACAATAATAGACAAGCATAAAGTAGAAACGGAGTGTAATTCATGAAGAAAAACAGATTAGGAAAATCCGATATCATGATATCGGAGCTAACATTAGGCTGTATGTCTCTTGGAACGGACTTGAATAAAGCTAAGGCAATCATCGATTTTGCAACCGATTATGGAATTAATCACCTAGATACCGCTGATTTATATGACTTCGGGAGAAATGAGGAAATTATTGGAGAAGCGATTAAAGGTAAAAGAAGTCAACTTATCCTCTCCACAAAAGTTGGAAACCGTTTTAACTGTGACGGAAAAACATGGTTTTGGGATCCATCAAAAAGATATATCGAGCAAGCCGTTAAAGAAAGTTTAAAACGATTGCAAACAGATTATATTGATTTCTACATGTTACATGGAGGTACAATCGATGATCCAATCGACGAAACAATTGAAGCATTTGAAGGTTTGAAAAAAGCAGGCTTGATTCGTGCTTATGGAATTTCTTCCATTCGCCCGAATGTCATCAGAGAATATATTGAGCGTTCATCGATTGATGGTGTGATGACACAATATAGCCTGCTCGATCGCAGGCCAGAAGAAACAATATTAGATCTCCTTCATACTAATGGAATTAGCGTACTAGCAAGAGGCCCACTTGCAAAAGGAATGTTAAGTAACCATGGCGAGAAGCTCATTGAAAGAAAAGGAAGTGAAGGGTATCTCGATTATTCCTATACAGAATTACTAGATCTTCAGCAAGCTATTTCCCAACTAATGGGAGGTAAGTCATCCCAAAACACACTCGCATTAAAATACGTTCTGAAGCACCAAGCTATTGCTACGGCTGTATATGGTGCAAGCTCAATAGAACAGGTCAGGGAAAATATCGAAAATCACGACTCGCAGAAATTAACTGATGAAGTATATAACCAGTTAAAGCAAATATCAAAAGCTAATGTTTATACAAATCATCGTTAACAAATAGGCTCCTAGCAATTCAAGTTGAACGCTGTTGTAACGTTTACATTTTTTAGACTACTAAAAAAACAAGCAAGCTAGTGATCATTTACACTAGCTTGCTTGTTTTTACTTTCTCACTCGATATAAGCCTGCATCTGAACTAATTATATAATCAGGTTTTGGCTTCCCACGATTTGCTTTATGACCTGCAATATGGGCGTCACTTTTCTCCCATTGTTTCCAGTGTTCCTCTGTTTCCCAGCGAATCATGACAATAACTTCCTTTTCATCACTTCGCGATTTCTTCTCCATGACGGATAAATCGATGAATCCTTCCTGTTCTTCAATAATTCCATCTATGCCAAACTTATTTATTACTTGTTCGACCCCTTCCTCTGTAACCACCATGTTTCTCATCATAATAAACATTGCAGCACCTCCTCCATTATCAATTAACACTACTCTAACTGCCCAATTGGTATAATATTCTTGATGGAGAATTTAAGTACGGAAGATTTCTCCTAGCAAAATCTTAAACTACAGTTCAATAGGAAAAGGGAGATTCGGCTTCCGAATCTCCCTGCAATTTTTAATATATATTGTTAATTATAAAATATGGGCAGCGTTACAAAAATCATTAATAAAAATAAAATCGTCATATAGTTGACGGAATAAAGGAAATTCCAATTTGCCCATTTATAATTATCTTTCATATAGAATCCTCTGATTGCTAAAGCTAACCAGGCGGCATTAAGTATGGAAGCAATAACCATAAATGTCGTACCTAATGATGACAATAAAAATGGTATTGGAAACAGTAATGCAATATAGATAACCATATGAACTTTTGTTACTTTAAATCCACGTACAGCAGGTAGCATTGCAACCTTTGCCGCCTTATATTCATCATTTTTCTTGATGGCAATGGCATACGTATGTGGCATTTGCCAAATAAATAATAAAAGGAATAATGCAAATGGAACAATATGAAAGCTTGCATCAATTGCTGCCCAGCCTATCAACGGGGTAACAGCACCAGAAACACTGCCGATAATTGTATTCCAAGTATATCTTCGCTTCGTCCACATCGTGTAAAAGAAAACATACGTAATCCAGCCAATGAGTGCATAAATTACTGCCGAAATCGATGTGAATAATAGAAGAATAAATCCAAGCACAGAAGCTGCTATACCCATTATGAGAACCGCTCTAAGCGAGAAATTCCCCGTAACAGTCGGACGTTGTTTCGTCCTTTCCATTACCGTATCAATGTCAACATCATACCAGTTATTAAGAATTAGAGCACCAGCAATGACTAGTCCACTCCCACCAATTGTTAACAAAAAAGTACCCAAATGTTCTGTTAGTGAGGTATTCGTAAAATGGAGTGCTAGCCAAAATCCAGCAATTACAGGAAGCACATTTGCGATTAATACAATGAACTTAACAAGCGATTTTATATCTTGAATGATTGTTGTCCTTTGTCCTGCTATCGGATTGTTAAGTGTTACAGTAGAAGAATTTATATGTTCGTTCAATCTTACTCATCCTTTTCAAATTTAGAAAACTAAAGTTTAGCCTTAATCAAACCCCTATGGTGTAGCAGAAAGGTCCCAGTTTATAATAATTACTATAGTAAGTATATCATGAGAATAGGCAATTTTATATATTGGCTTTCTTACATTTTCATGAACAAAATAGTAAATAAACTCACCTCCCACAGCAGGAATAGTTTTAATTTACAATGATAAAATAGAAAAAAAGTGGCTCTATCATTCCAGAAACGACAGGAATAATAGCAACCACCTCATAGAATATTTGATTATAATTCATAACCCATTTTTAATTAAGTGAAACTTCAGGAATTATATTCCTTTAAGGGTGATTGCTTGCTTCACTAATTCGATAGGGATGAGTATAAATATTTAATCGATTGCCACGTGCAAAGCCAATCGCCGTAATTCCTAAATCATCTGCAAGTTGTAATGCAAGATCGGTCGGTGCTGATTTAGAAATAAGAATCCCCACACCCATCTTTGAGATCTTCAGCAATACTTCAGAGGAAATTCTTCCGCTAAAAACTACTAATTTATCACTGAGTCCAATTCTATTTTGGATAACATGCCCATATAATTTATCCAGTGCATTATGTCGGCCAATATCGGAGCGGATCATAATAAGCTCATTCTGAGTTGCTAGTGCAGCATTATGAACGCCACCTGTTTTAATAAATTGCTCTGATTTCGTTTGTAGTTCTTTCATTAAGGTAAAACATTGATTCACAGAAATTGTAAGTTTACTAGTAATCGTCTTCGCTGTTCGAACATCACTCTTAAAATAAAACTGCCGGCTTTTCCCGCAACAAGAACCGATGAACCGTTTGGAGTGATCAAGTTGAATGACGTCTAAATCCTTATTCAATTGAACGTAGGAAAAGCCAAGTTTCTCATCGATGCTGATCGATTTAATTTCATCATAGAAACGAATAACCCCTTCTGCAGCAAGAAATCCTATGATAAGATCCTGAAGATCCGTTGGTGTACATACGATTGTTGCAAACTCCTCCCCATTTAACACAATGGTAAATGGCTTCTCGATTGCAACATCCTCTTTTAAAACAGACTTTGAATCTCCATCAAATCGGATAATTTCCCAGCTATTCTCCTTCACATCATTCATTCTATCCCCCCTAGCTTATTTCCATCTCAAGCTCCTCTACTCTCTTTTCAGCATATTTGGTATCTTTATGTGCAAAATATGTTTCCGCCTTCTCCACGATAACAGCTGCATTGTATTCCGGTATACCTGCATATTTTTCATAAACCCCTTTAGGTATAAGTGCATTTCCTTCTGGCCAATGCACTTCAACATTTCCTTGTCTTATTTCTACAAATTTTGCACGACCATGAAATGTACCATATTGATTAAAGGCGACAACGGCGTCACCTTCTTTTATGCCTAACTCTGTTGCATCTGCTTCACTTAGAAGCAGGTCATAACGATCCGCGTCATTGAATGGGTCTGTATCGTTGTAAATCATCGAATTAAATTGTTTCCCTCGTCGGGATGTCACATAAAAGTGACCTTCTGGCTTGCGAAGTTCTGGCAGCTCAACTGTAATGAGATTCCCTTTTCCATCTGTTGTTGGGCATATCCCGTCTTCACATAGCCAAGCGCCACCCCATTGAAAGAGATCTCCCCTATCTTTCAAATGCTGGATTCCATCATAATTTGGTGCTGCCTTCGCTATTTCCTCACGGATTTCAAATGGATCTTTAAAATCAATTAGTTGCTTTTCCTCTGGTTTTACTCTTTTCGCAAGTTCAACATAAATTTCCCATTCTGCCCTTGCTTCTTCAATACGTGGCCCTTTTATTTCCGGGGAAAAGTATACCATTCGCTCCGTGGAAGTAGATGTTCCTCCACCCGGTTGCTCATATCGTGTCATTGCCGGTAAAACAATTACTGCTTCCTTTGCATCTACAAGTGTCGACGTATTAAAAATGATATCCTGATGAACACGTATATCTACATTTTCTAAACATTCCTTTACAAAATCTGGGTTCGGCATCGTTTCTAGAAAATTACCGCCAGATAAATAGTAAAGCTGCAGCTTTCGTTCATGATCCTCTGGAAGAAGAGCATTCTCTAAGGAGACACCAACAATGTCACCTTGCCATAACGGAATATCAAAGCCCCAAATCGACTCCACCCTGCTTCGATTTGCTTCATCAAATCCACCACCGGGAAGCACAAATGGATCTGCACCCATTTCTCCTGAACCTTGGACTCCCGAATGTCCGCGTATTGGCATTAATCCACAATGCTCTCTCCCTAAGAATCCTCTTAACAATGCGAGATTCGCTACTTGTGAAATATTGTCCGTACCGAACCTGTGCTGCGTTAATCCCATCGACCAGACAAATACTGCGGATTTTGACTTAGCAAGGAGCTCAGCTAATTCAATCATTCGCTCTTTCGTTATTCCCGACGATTTTTCAAGCTGTTCCCAGTCATAGGCAATAACTTTCTCTCTCAATTCCTCAAGTCCATTCACATGCCTTGAGACAAATTCATGATCAATTGCTGATCCATGAATGTCTTCCTCCATATCAAACCAGTGCTTCATAATTCCGTGCATGAAAGCAATATCGCCACCAATATTAACTTGATAAACATCATCCGCTATTTTTGTTCCAAATAAAGCAGACTCCGCGATTGATGGAACCCAGTAATTATCCATCGATGGCTCGTGATATGGATTAATAATGATAATTTTTGTACCTTTGCGCTTCGCTGCATACATATATTTGGTTGAAACTGGTTGATTATTTGCAGCAACAGAACCCCAAAAGAGCAGGACATCTGTACCGATCCAATCTTTATAATTACAAGTAGATGCACCTACACCAACAGAACGATTTAAGGCTGTTTTTGATGGAGAATGACAAATACGTGATGCGTTATCAACATTGTTCGTACCTAGAAATCTCGAAACCTTTCCTAATGTATAGTATGCTTCGTTGGTGATTCCTCTTGACGTAGTATAGAAAGCATAGTTCTTCGGATTAAGCGTTTTCATTTTGTCCGCAATTTTATCAAGTGCATCATCCCAGCTGATACGACTAAACTTCGTTTCTCCCGGTCGACGGATAAGTGGATACGGTATCCTGCCGAGTTTACGCAATTCTGTACTGCCCATTTTGCGTAAATCAGCAATATCAGCATGTAAAATTTTTTCATCAATCGCTGACATCGTATTTAATCTTAGGACATTTAAGCGGGTTGTACATACATGTGGGCCTGTTAATGTTTGATCATGAAGTCCTGATACTCCAAGTGCACAACCATCACATACCCCTTGTGTGAGGATTCTCGTTGCATACGGCAGATTATCTTTATTCTCCCAAACTACTTTCATTGTGTCACGAATATGATGTGGCTTCACTTTCCCCAAACCAAATGGAACTTTACTAACCCAAAGTGATGGGTCTGGTTTCGTTGGCAATTTAATTGGACCAGTGTGCTTTGTCTCCCCCACGCAAATCCCTCCATTTATTAATAGAATAGTCATGATCTTATTATGGCAAACAATCCTTTACATTAAGAAGAAAAATAATTAAATGTATAGAAAAACTGTATTCTGTTACTTGTCCCGACGCTTCCTATCAGATCTATTTAGCTACTTGTGGTGTCGTCTGGCCCGGTATTTTCTGTGTATTACGTAATCTGCTAATATCGACTCTAATCCAAAGTGATACAATCAATGCAACAACAAATAATACTCCAAAGATAACCATCGTTAAATTATAGCTGTTCGTTGAATCGTAAATTAATGATAATAAAATCGGACCCGCTACTCCTGCAAGTGCCCATGCAGTTAGAATATAACCATGGATTGCACCTAGTTGTTTTGTTCCAAATAAATCCCCAATATAAGCTGGAACCGATGCAAATCCACCACCATAACAAGTTAAAATCGCAAATATTAGAATTTGAAAAATGACCCCATTCGTTGCAAATGGCAACATGAAAAATGCGATTATTTGAATGATGAAAAATGCAGTATAAACGTTTGGTCGACCGATATAATCAGAAAGAGATGCCCATCCAAGTCTTCCACCACCATTAAAAAGACCCATAACCCCAACCATAGCAGCTGCAGCAATAGGTGTCATACCTGCTATTTCTTGGGCCATCGGTGACGCTACAGAAATAATTGCAATCCCACATGTTACATTTAAAAACAGCATGACCCACAGCATCCAAAATCGGCGCGTTTTTATTGCTTCATTAGCAGTAAGCTGTGATAGATCCTGCTTAATTTTTCTTGAGCCATTTTGCTGACCTTCTATAAATCCCTTTGGTGCCCACCCATCAGGTGGTGGGGATAAGTATTGTGCAGAAATTGCCATTACTATAAAATAGGCGATTCCTAGAGTAAGAAATGTATTTGTAATACCAACCGCTTCAATTAAGGCAGCAGCGACTGGTCCACTAATTAGTGCTGCAAAGCCAAAGCCCATAATTGCTAGGCCTGTAGCAAGTCCACGTCTATCTGGGAACCATTTAACAAGTGTCGAAACTGGTGCAATATATCCAATACCTAAGCCGATTCCTCCAATAACCCCATAGAATAAATACAATAACAATAATGATTCCGTTGCTGTCGCTAAACCTGAACCTGCAACACCAACACTAAAGAAAATCGCCGACAGAATTGCCGATTTCCTTGGTCCATGTTTTTCTACAAATCTTCCCATAAAGGCTGCTGAAAAACCTAACATAAAAATAGCAATACTAAAAGCAAAAGATACCTCCGTCACTTCCCAGCCATATTGGTTGACCATGGGGTTTGTAAAAACACTCCAGGCATATGCAGAGCCAATCGAGATATGGACACCAACAGCCGATGCAGCAATTAACCAGCGATTCTTAACCTTTTCCAAATAAACATCCTCCTATAATACTGATATTCTCCTAATTAAATCGTGGAAACATAGTTTAATAAAGCAGGATTCGTTCTTGGTGAATGTATGTGATTTTAATTAAGGACGCTATAAAATGCTAGATTTTCTCAACCTTATATGTATAAAGTATTCTAAGACTAATTTAATATATTCAGATTTATGATAACATAGATGTTTAAATTTTTAAATAATTATTATTAATTTAATTATTGAAATATTATATTAAAACTGATATAGTTAGATTCAGAGTGATAGCGCTTACTACAAAGACATCTTTAATAAAACAATCATTTAAGGAGGTTTTTTTGTGAGTAACAAAGCAATAGTCTATGTTAAACCAGGTGAAGTTGAGGTACGTGATATCGGTTATCCGGATTTAGTACTTCGCGATGGTCCAGGAGTCAACCCACTAAATGTAGGAAGAAAATGTAATCATGGTGTTATTTTAAAGGTAATTTCAACTAACATATGTGGAAGTGACCAACATATGGTTAGAGGACGTACAACTGCGCCAAGCGGACTAGTACTTGGTCATGAAATTACTGGACAAGTTATTGAAGTCGGCAGTGATGTTGAATTCATCGAAAAAGGAGATATCGTATCCGTTCCGTTCAACATCGCATGTGGTCGCTGTGAAAGTTGTAAAAAACAGGATACTCACATTTGTACAAATGTTAATCCTGACCGTCCTGGTTCTGCATATGGCTATGTAGATATGGGTGGATGGGTTGGCGGACAGTCTGAATATGTCATGGTGCCATATGCTGACTTCCAATTATTAAAATTCCCTGACAAGGATCAAGCATTAGAAAAAATCCTTGATTTAACTATGTTATCGGATATATTCCCTACAGGGTACCATGGTGCAGTCAGTGCGGGCGTTAAAACTGGATCAACGGTATATGTTGCTGGTGCGGGTCCAGTCGGATTAGCTGCCGCACACTCGGCACAATTACTAGGAGCATCGGTTGTTATTGTCGGTGACTTAAACGAGGATCGCCTTGCTCAAGCAAGAAGCTTTGGCTGTGAGACAGTGAATTTACGTAAACATGATAATCTTGGCGAACAAATTGAACAAATATTAGGTACGCCAGAGGTTGATTGTGCAGTTGATGCTGTTGGTTTTGAAGCAAGTGGACATGGGAAAGATGCTGGCGAAGCCCCTGCTACTGTATTAAACTCCATTATGGGAGTAACTAAAGCTGGTGGACGATTAGGTATTCCAGGTTTATACGTAACTGGAGATCCTGGTGCAGCGGACAAGGACGCAAAGGAAGGTACACTAAAAATCCGCTTCGGTCTAGGATTTGCAAAAGCACATACATTTGTAACTGGTCAAACACCAGTAATGAGATATAACCGCGATCTAATGAAAGCCATTTTAAGTGGCAGAGCACAAATTGCGAAAGCTGTTAATGCAACTGTTATCTCAATTAATGAAGCTCCTGATGGCTATAAACAATTCGATGGCGGAGTATCAAGAAAGTTCGTCATCGATCCACATAATATGATTAAGCAAAGGAATTATCTTACAACAAAGCAACAAGTTTCAAACTAGTTGAATGAAAGAAAACACCAAGTATTGGATTATTTTCTCTCCCCTACTTGGTGTTTTCTATCTTACTGCACTTACTGATAAAACGATCAAAGCAGCTCCCTTGCTAATAATCGATAAACTTCCAAACGTTTATCCTGTGAATGTGGGATGCTGCAAATCATTGCTTCATCAAAACCGTAATGCGCTTGTTCTTCTTGGAGCTGTGTCGCGATTTCTTTGGCAGATCCTACTAAATGCAGTTTGCGATTTTCTTTAATTGTCATTCGGTCCATTTCCGTAAGCGGGTAAACTTGGGCTTCTTCTGGTGTTAATGCTTGCCCCATCCTCCCCTTCATCAACCATAAACGAGAAATATCGTGTGGGCGGGCTTCAAACTCCGCTTCCTCTATCGTTTCAGCCGTTGTCACCATATAGGCAGCATTGATTATCGGCTTTTCCATGAATGCAGAGGGAATAAAACTATGTTTATACAATTCCAGTATTGACTTCGTCATCTCCCCGTTGAAAAATTGGGCAAACGAATAGCCAACACCCATTCTCGCCGCCTGTAATGCACTATCCCCGCTGGATCCAAGCAGCCACGCCTCAGGCAAAGTAATATCGGATGGTGTAGCAATATTTTTATTGTATAAACTATCTTCTGGTATCTCGTCATTTATTAACTTTAATGCTGTATCAAATTTTTCATACATATTATCATACATCGGTTGGCGTCCTTCGGAAAGAGCATGAATGGAATAATTGTCGCCACCAGGCGCGCGACCTACACCAAAATCAATCCGACCAGGTGAAAAAGCACTTAGCGTTTTAAACACTTCTGCCAGTTTAAGTGGAGAATAATGCATCATCATCACTCCGCCAGTACCGATTCGAATGTTCTTCGTTTTCGCCGCTAAATGTGCTGCCGTTACTTCAGGTGCTGAGCTCGCATACGCATCTGTCCCGTGATGCTCTGCCATCCACATCCGTTCATATCCTAAATCATCTGCCAATATCGCAAGTTCTACTGCATTCTTTAATGCACCAACTGCAGTATTTCCCTTTGTAATTGGTGCCTGATCCAACACGCTTAGTTTCATATCATTCGCTCCCCTTTCACTTGGAACAATTATATCAACTAGGTCGTGCAACTGCATCTATATGAGATTATTATCGTTAACCATGTGAACAAGCTAACGTTGAGCGATAGTATGATTTGATGATTCTATAAAAAAAGAAACTCACCTCCAGATGGTAGGCAAGTTTCCTGTAAATTCTATTAAAGATAAGCTATATTTATTTCCCTAATTTCAACGCTTCTGCAATTATCTTGGGTAAATCTGTATTATCATGGAATCCAACAAAGATATCAGATTGTGGACCATAAGCATATACAGGAATATCTGCTCCAGTATGGTTAGGACTTGTCCAACCAATAAATGCTCTATCACTAATTACCTTATTGATTGCAAGGGAAGCATTCTCTGCTTCTGCAATCGATTGTAATTCAGCTTCAGATAGTTCAAACCCAGTATACGTCTTAATAACCTCTGCTACATTCGAACGATCTTCGTTTAGCTGTCCAGCCATGTAATCACCAGTTGCTTTCACATCATTAAGGATTGAAGCGTTTAAGTCCATCGAGTTATTTGCACCTGTAGTCATACCACCTGTATCATGGTCGCCAGCAACTACAACTAATGTTTTCTTGTCTTTTTTAGCAAAATCAATTGCCTTTTCTACAGCTTCTTCAAAAGCCGCAACATCCGACATTGCCCATGCAGCATCATTATCATGTCCAGCCCAATCAATTTGACTGCCTTCCACAACTAAGAAGAACCCGTCTTTATCTTCTTCTAAAACATCAATAGCAGTTTCTGTCATTTCCGCTATACTCGGCTCTTCTGTTTCGCCGCGATGTAATTCAGGAGCTAAAGCATCATCTGCAAATAGACCAAGTAGCTTATCACCTTTATCAACCTTTAATTTATCTATGTCTAATAATTGCTCACGTGTTTCCACATATGTAGAACCTTGTGCTTCTGCTTTTTCAATTAAATTTAATTCTTCTTGGTTGCCACCTTCAGATGCTGGTAAGAAATTATTCTTTCCTCCACCTAGGATAACATCTAAATCACTATCAATATATTGTCTTGCAATTTCTGTTTCATTATTACGACTTTCAACATTTGCTGCAAATGATGCTGGTGTTGCATGTGTAATCGTAGAAGTAGCAACTATACCAGATGATTTTCCTTTTTCTTCAGATGCTTCAAGGATTGATTCTAACTTATTGCCGTCTGGATCAATACCAATCACACCATTATTCACTTTTGATCCAGTTGCCATTGCCGTACCAGCAGCAGCAGAATCAGTGATGTCAGAATTAGCTGAGTATGTTGTAAAAAGTCCTTTTAAATGAGAGTCCCAAATTGCTTCTTCACCTTTGTAAATTCGATAATTTGAAGCATAGTCTGCACTAAATCCGTCTGGAATCATATATATTACGTTTTCTACCTTTTCCCCTTTGCCATTTTTGTTCCCTTTATCTTTCCCGGCCCAATCTGGCTTCGCAGCGTCTACAGTTCCTAAACTTAATCCTGAAAAAACTAATCCAGCACTTAGTGCGACAACTCCAATTTTCTTAAACATGTAAAAATCTCCTCTCAAATTTAACTTACAATATTAAGAATACCTGAGAGATATTTAGTAACAATTAAATTACAGTAAATCTTCTGTTAACTTTTTTCATGCTAAATGACTACTACTTTTTACATAGGATATGGCGTATATAACTGGCAAGACCTATCTTCTTACTCACTGCTGCCCCTACAATTCCTTCATATACCATGTATCACAAGAATCATGTGTTGTTTGACTAAGTGATTGTTCTAAACGTTTAAAACCAAATTTTTCATATAAATGGTTTGCACTTTCTAGTTTCGCAAAAGTTTCTAAGTAACAATGAGCATAATGCTCTCTTGCAAACTCAAGTGCTACTTTCATTAATTCTTTAGCTAGTCCCTTCCCCTGCGCTGTTGGAGCGAGATAAAGTTTTTGCAATTCGCCTATCTTCCCTTCCTTATCAAAAGGACCAATCCCGCAGCCGCCAACTACTTTTCCGCCCTCATTTTCAATCACCCAATATTTGGAATTGGTTTGTGTTTGATAAAATCTATAGAGATTTTTCAAATAAGGATCATAATACGCTGTTCCTGGTATGTCTAAATTAAATGACTCCAATGATTTCTTAATAATTCCCTCTATAATTAGATTATCTTTTTCTTCAATTTCGCGAATATTCATCATGACATCCTCCAATCAATCCGCACTTGTTAATTAATTTATATAATTCAATAATAGCAGATGGAGAGTATCAATATGAAGCTCTTCATCTTTTTTTGTTAGGAAAGATAAAGAGAAATAGACAAACCGGATAGGAAGCTTGCACTCAGGCTGGTCGCTCCAGAAATACACTACGCGCACCATAGGGAGCTGGTGGGCCTACTCGTGCTGTCGCACTTCCTAGTGTCTTCTTCCCGCAGAAGTCTCCGTGTATTTCTTCCGCTGTGGTTGAGAAGGATCATATATAAAAGAGTAGCTTACCACTGACAAACTATTTTCGAATTAAAGAAATGTAATCTTTTGAGTGAATATCAACTTACCCGCAGATTTGAAATCAAAATTTCCACTTATTCGCACTTTACATCAATTGCTAATTATCATCCATCATTTGTCAGGTAAAATTGTAATATTCTTTTTCACTGTACAAATACAGCAAAATAAAAAAGGTTCACCAATAAGCAAACACTTAATGGAAACCTCTTTCTTTTACATCTTTTATAAGTAACTTATTGTTGCGTCGCTTCATCTAACCAAAAAAGCTCTCTGCTTTTTCTAGATAAACCTCTTGTTCATCAGTTAAATCATGTTCATCAATGATTGCCTCGACTGGGCATGCAGCGACACAAGCACCACATTCAATACATGTATTTGGATCAATAAAGAATTGATCATCACCTTCTACGATGCAGTCTACTGGACAAATACTGACACATTCTCCTGCTTTTTCATTTGTACATGGATGTGTAATGACAAATGCCAAAATTATCCTCTCCCTATGTCTAAGATTTGGCGTTCTTACGTCCGGATGTATTAATACTTTAAATCAATTTCACTGAAAGTTTTCAACTTCTAATCCTAAAAATCTCAAAGCATTTAGCCCATGGATTCGTTTCTTTTCCTCATTACTCAATGTCGATAATTTATCAACAACTTTTCCAGATGGTGCTTCCCGAAGCAGAAATGGATAGTCTGACCCAGCTATGATTTGATCTGCTCCGAAACGGTCAATCATAAATTGCAGGTTATTCTCATCATAAACAAGCGTGTCATAATAAAGTAATTTCGCATAATGACTCGGCGCCTTTTCCGTCTTTCTTATTTGTGGCCATACATTCCATCCTTTGTCCATTCGAGGTAATAAATATGGAAGTGACCCACCTCCATGAGCGAAGCAAACTTTTAAGCTCGGATATTTATCAAGCATCCCACTCATAATAATACTTCCAGCTGCAAGGGCTGTTTCCGAGGGCATACCAACCATATACATAAAATTATGTCTTGGCATTCTTTCCCTACCCATTGTCTCCCACGGATGAACAAATAGTGGCACATTGTTATCATTCGCAGCCTTAAAGAATAAATCGAGTGCATCATCATCCAGATTCTTACCATTAACATTACTGCCGATTTGAACGCCTCGAAGGCCAAGTTCATTAATTGCCCGGTCCATTTCTTGGATTGCTAAATCAACATCCTGCAGTGGAACCGTAGCCAAACCAATAAATTTTGTTGGATGCTCCTTTACAATTGAAGCGATAAAATCATTCTGAAATCTTGCCAGTTCCAAACCTTGTTCTGGATTTGACCAATAACTAAATGTAACAGGGATCGGCGATAGAACCTGAATATCAATTCCTTCATTCTCCATATCCTGCAACCTTGTTTCAGTATCCCATGCTTGATCCGTGATTTCTCTAAATTTCTTGCCCTTTATCATAATGTTTGCACCACAGTCACATGTTTTCTCTAAGATAGGCCAACGATCATCCCCGTATTTTTCAGCTAAATTTAAAAACTCCTCTGATATTACATGTGTATGAAAATCGATCCTTAAGCTTTTCTCCACTGTTGGACTCCCCTAGCATTCATATTTTGAAATCAGGAGATAGACTTTTCAAGAGTGTCTATCTCCTTCCAGTTATTTACCTAATTTCGTGCCGTACGTAAAGTAGCTTTGTGGCGGCTTACTTCCCCACATTTCTAAACCAAGCTCACCAACTCCAGCTGGCCATTCGATTGGCTTCCATTCCGGAGCAAACATTAGAATTCCGCCTGTCCAAATTTCAACTCGGTGGCCAGATGGCTCAAACACATAGATGAATTGTGCTCCACTTGTTCCATGCTTACCTGGACCCCATTCAATTTTTATTCCATTTTCCGCCATGATATTTGCTGCGCGTAATAATTCATCCGGTGAATCCAGATAGTATGCTAGATGATGGAAAATGCCTCCGTTTTGGTTACCATTTCTCATAAATGCAATTTCATGGGCAATATTTGTTCTGCTCAACCATGAACCAAGTCGGATATCTTCTTTATTCTGAACGAAGTAACGATGGTGAATTCCAAGTAATTCGGTCCACCATTGTTGTTCTTTTTGAACATCATCTACCATGAAATTCACATGATCAAAGCGGCGTGGCGAAACCCCTCTAGCCGGATATTTACTTGGATGACTAGGTAATGGAGACTTCAGCTTCGGATCATCCGTAACGAACAATTCCTTTTCCCAATATAGCTCAATTGGGATACCCGATGGTGATGTGAAATGTATTGCATCACCTAATGCTTTCTTACTTCCACCCTCTACCCAGTTAAATTCAATATTCATTTTTGTTAGTTGCTTTTCAAAAAGTTCTAAGGTTTCTTTTGCGCTTACACGCCAACCGACACGATTCACCTCGGAAACATCAGCTGCTTTTAATACTAATGTATGATGGTCAAAATCCTGCCACGCTCTTAAATAAGCGCGATCCCCTTCTATTTCTGTTACTTCTAATCCCATTACTTCTCGATAAAACCATAATGATTCTTCAAATTTAGTTACACTTATTTCTACATGCCCTAAATGTGCAACCGTTCTTAAATAGTTATCCAACCTTACTTGTGCCGACTCTTTAACAATCTCCTCTGAAATCTTTGACATATCCTTCACCCCTAAGTATATTTTTTAATTTTGAAATAGAATATTTCTAATGATGGTCACGCCTAACTCCAGCGAATACTAGCGAGAGTCTTTCTTTGTATTTCGTTAAACGGACGCTTGCGCTTTTGTTTTCGGTAGTGTTTCTTTCTTTTGATGATTCTTCCTGCTCATAATCGATGTACTATGAGCAACATGCATTGATTCATTCGGATCAATGTACACCTTCGCATTACTAACCGCGATTGGCGCTTCACCAAACCCTGTCGCCATTAACTCAACCTTTCCAGGATAGGTTGCAATATCGCCAACAGCATAAATTCCTGGAATATTCGTCTCTGCCTTTGAATTGACTAATATTGACTGCTTCTCTATTTCTAGTCCCCAATTATTAATCGGGCCTAAATTGGAGATAAAACCATAATTCACTAAATAATCATCTGCCCTTAATTCGATTTCCTCTTTTGTCTTTGATTCCTTTAAAATGATAGACTCCAGTTTTGTGTCCCCTAATAGTGCTGTAGGAACATATGGGGTAAGGATGTTAACTGAGCACTCCTTTAATTGTTTAACACTGTGCTCATGTGCTCGAAACTTATCTCTTCTATGAACTAAAGACACACGAGCAGCTATTTTCTCTAGCATTAAAGCCCAATCAACTGCTGAATCACCACCACCAAAAATTACGACATCTTTATTCGCAAAATCTTGGATGTTTTTAATACTGTAATGCAGATTCGTGTTATCAAATTTATCTTCATCTTCGAGATTCATTGTTCTCGGTTTAAAAGCTCCATTTCCAGCAGTAATAATAATCGTCTTAGAGTAATGGATCGCTGAGCCTGTAATTAGTTTGAATACATCATTTTCCTTTGTTACTTCAATAACTTCTTCATTCAAACAAACCTCTTGCTCAAATTGATTCATCTGTTCTTCTAACCGATCCACCAGCTCACTTGCCTTTATCTGAGGGAAGCCTGCTACATCATAGACATATTTATCTGGATATAACGCGGCAAGCTGACCACCTAGCTGTGGCAGACTTTCGATTATTTTCACACTTGCTTGGCGCATGCCTGCATAAAAGGCAGTAAACATACCCACTGGACCACCACCAATAATGGTGATATCAACTATTTCTTGCTCGTTACTCATATCATGCACCACCTTTTATGAAGTGATTTCTACAGGATTAAGCTAATTTTCCCATGTGGTCGTAAACTATCTAGATTTAGAACAACTTTTTTCCTTTGAATCGCTAAACGGTCATTCTCTCTTACTAATTCATATTTTATTTTGCCAATAAACGTGTCGACAACCTCTCGTTTCGTACGATGTGTTGTAAAATTACAATCTACTGAAATGACATCCGATTCTATATCACCAACTAGAATATTATGGTAGTTTCTTGTTGTTGTAGAATGTGGATATTCAACATGTGCTTCTTTCTTTAATAGCCTTTCTGCTCGCTCTTGTAGTCGTGAGCGATTATCATGTATATAAAATAGTGATTTAGTCGGAATTGCTTCTGGTTCACCGATTGGTGGAACAATATATGTTCCATCATCGGTAAAAAGTGCAGCCCAATCCATTAATCTCCACTCATCCAATATCTTTGCTTCGGTGTATAGGAAATCGACGATATCCTGACGTTCTAGTGTTTTTATAGTCATCGATGTGCAACCTCCTTATTCAAGGATTCTTGTATGATTGAATTATAATGTCTCCAGAAGCTCCGCATTTGCAACTCATCTGTTGCTAAGGCATTCCCTTCTCCTCTAACCATTCCTTTAGAGATATCATTCCACTCAACTTCCGAGTTATTGTTATAAGCTTCTTGACATAATTCAAGTGCCTCATTATCATCTGGTGTTGCAAAACCACCAGGTCCTAAAAACTCGAGGAAGTTATTATTTCTAGCTAAACGATGCTTATCACTTTCACCTTTAGGAGCTAATGAATACCCCTGAACCTCCATATAGCCTGGTGATGATGGATAGAACGTTCTAGCAGTAACAGCCATGATATCGTTGATTACGAGATTAGGGAAAATAACAATGTTTCGGTTATAATTGGCGATACGGTCCGCCCGATCTTCACCAAAACGTTCTGCTAATCGAGTTTTCATTTTCTCCATATCATTTTTAAATTCTTCGTCCCAGATAGGTGTCCACTGTGCAACTGGTCTTCCCCATGGAGCGACATATTCGATAACACTATGCCCGTTGCCTAAATTAATCCCTTTACCTTCCAGTTTCACACGTTTTAAATTAGGATCTTGTGCTTGTTTAATATCAAAATATGTCTTATGTGTTGGCATACCATGATACAAGTCCACACTATTTTCTGCTAATAGTTTCCAGTTCGCTCTTACGCTATATTGTTGTACCCCGCCAAGGGCTTCCATTCCGTACTCAGATTGATCAACCACAAGATCGATGTACTCTTTTGCATTTCCTAAGTATTCATCGAGCGAAATTGCATTATCGTCAAAGTTAACAAACATGAATCCACGATAACTCTCCAGTCTGTTAACCGCTTTCATGTTTTTGGTACCTTCATCATTAAACCCTTCAGGAAAACCATCCTTTCCGGGCATACCTACTAATTCACCATCATTTTTAAAACTCCACGCATGGTAAAAGCAACGAAAAACTCTTGAATTCCCTGAGTCTTCTCTACAAACAAGCGCACCGCGATGTGGACAGGTATTGAATAATGCTCGGATTTCACCATCTTGACTATGGACAAACAGTAAGTTACGCCCACCTACTTTTTTCCGTTTATAATCACCTGCTTCAGGTATTTCTGTTTCATGCCCAATGAATAACCAGCATTTATTGAATATTTCTGCACGCTCTCTTGCTAGTATTTCCTTATCGGTAAAGACACGTCGGTTAACAAGAAACTCACTTTTTTCCAAATTGTCTTGTATGATGCGCTCCATTTAAAGCCCTCCAATTATGATTGTATTCACTTTGCTAGCATGTAAGTTAAAACATCTTTCTGCTCTTACTATTAATAAAAGTTTACTCTATCTGTAAACAAACGCTAAATGTAACCACTTACATTACATTAGCTAATTCATACTTCATGGCTTATATTAATTATAGTAGACAGATTATTTAGATACCAATTGAAATTATTTTGTTTTTCCCTAAATTAATAAAATAATTTTAATACTAACTTTTCAAAAGATACATTATTATCAATCTACTTACGCTATTTTAATTGACATAATGTGATTTTATGACCTATCATTTAATCTATTAAGCATGTTTATATCATTGATCGCTGTTAGAAAACCTGGTTGTCACCAAGCTTTTCGATGACAACCCTAGTAGTTTTTACACTTTGTTAACTGCTAAAACGAAACGACAGTAAACTACTAATCACATTATTGGTTTGTCATGTAAGACTTTAAACACTTAGGTTCGGAGGTAATCAAATGAACGAAAGCCAATTGGAAACTTTCCTTACTGTTTCCGAATATAAAAGCTATTCAAAAGCTGCAGATGCGCTTAACGTTACACAACCAACCGTCACATCAAGAATAAAATCTCTTGAAGACATTTTAAAATGTGAATTATTTACTAGAACCGGCCATGAAATTTCCTTGACAGAGGAAGGGATTATTTTTACAGAATACGCCAAGAACATTTTAATCAATATTAATCATTCTAAGGAAATTAAAAATATGGTAAAAGCCCCTGTAATCAAGGTTGGATTCTCTCCAGGATACTCATATTCTTTTATTATCGAACTATTGAAAGCGGTTAAATCTATTGGCAATATAGATGTTCAAATAGCAGACGGCTATGATTCTGTTAGCTTAAATGAAAAAGTACTGTTAGGAGAGGTTGATCTGGTTTTTACTAGAGATATGCTTCCAAATAGCCCTTATATTACGTCAGAATATCTATTCGACAATAATCTTGTCGTTGTCCTTCCAATCGATCACCAACTGTGCAAAAAACAACCCCTGACCATTGAAGATTTAAACGGTGAAACAATCTTAAGCTATAAGCGAAACTCTGAGTTATGGAAATCCATTGATCATAAACTAATTAGCGCCCATGATATTACTCGTATTGAAGTCGAAAATAACGAAATGCTTCTGAATGCAGTTGCAAATGAGTTAGGTATTGGAATTATTCCTGAGCTTGGTATTGATAAGAAATATAAATCAAGTATAGTTATCAAAAAAATTAAAACGCTTACCAATATCCAGAATAAGGTCTATGTCCAATACCGAATAAACTCCCAGATTGAGAAACTTGCGAAAAAGATTATCTACTCAGTAATTAATCATAAGTATTCTGGAGAATAGGTAGGGACTTCCCTACCACACCTCCATTATCTGCCAAGCTCTTTTGCTGATGTCCCACCAATCGCCCAATGTGTTTTTGGTACTTCTGTAACAATGACACGTACATTTTCTTTCGGAGCATCCAATGATTCACTTACAGCATTGGTAACATTTCTCAGCAGTGCTTCAATTTTATCCGGAGTTCTTCCCTCCATGATCTGAATATTTACTAGTGGCAAATCCCCACCCCCTAGACATGTCTTTGATTATTCCTTGACGGCAAAGCTTACATCACCTAAACCACCATATTTTACTTGTACAAAATCTCCTGGAGTAATTGGAACAGCAGCTGTGGCCCCACCTGTTAATATCGGTTGACCAGCTTTTACCTTTTCTCCCTTTTCACTTAACATATTTGCCAGTCTTGCAACAGAATTAGCTGGATGACCAAGAACTGCAGCTCCTGCGCCCAGTGATTTTATTTCACCATTGATTGCTAATGTCACGCCGACAACATCCAACTCTAATTCTTCTGGTTTTCGCAAATATGTACCAAATATCGCTCCAGCAGCAGAAGTATTATCCGCGATTACATCCGGCAATGTGAAATTGAAATTTTCATATCTGCTATCAATAATCTCTACTGCTGGGAATACATATTCCGTTGCAAGTAATACATCAAGAGCAGTAACCCCTGGTCCTGCTAAATCCTTTTTTAAGACAAACCCAATTTCTGGTTCGATTTTTGGATGAATATAGTTAGAAACAGAGACAGGCTCCCCTTCTTCTACAACCATGTTATCGAATACATATCCATAAATTGGATTATCAACATTCATTTGTTTCATCTTGGCTTCGCTCGTAATCCCCATTTTTGGACCAATGATTGTGTGACCCTCTTCCAGCTTTTGACGAACCAATTCTTCCTGAACAAGGTATGCTTCATCAATTGTAAGCTCTGGATATAAATCTGCTGTGATCTTTTTTATCTCTCGCTTTTCTTTTTCAGCATGATGCGTATAATTTGCGAGCTTTTGAATTAATTCTTTGTCCATGTCCTTCTCTCCCATGCACGTTATTCTTCTTTATTTAAGATTGCTATTTGCGAGCTGCTTTTGAGAGCTCTGCTGCAACATCCACGATCATATCTTCCTGACCCCCGACAATTTCTCTCTTACCTAGTTCTACTAGTATATCTCTAGATTCTACTGAGAATTTCTCTGCAGCCCGATTAGCATGTAAAAGAAAACTAGAATAGACCCCTGCGTAGCCTAAAGTTAAACTATCACGATTAATCTCTTGAGGTTTTGGTAAATACGGTGCGACGATGTCTTCCGCTATATCCATAATTTTATAAAGGTCAATGCCTGTTTGAATACCCATCTTCTCTAATACAGCAACCAGAACCTCTGTCTGCGTATTACCTGCACCTGCTCCTAGACAGCGTATGCTGCCATCGATTCTTGTCGCTCCTTCTTCAATTGCAGCTAATGTATTTCCCATTGCGAGCGACAAATTATTATGACCATGGAAACCAATATTTATATTTAATGCTTGTTTTAATGCTTTAATTCTTTCCTTAACCTGATTTGGAAGCAAGGCACCTGCAGAATCTACAACATAAACAGTGTCTGCTCCATAGCTTTCCATTAATTTCGCTTGCTCAAGTAATTTATCTGTTGGAGCCATATGACTCATCATTAAGAATCCCACAGTTTCCATTCCTAAATCTCTAGCTGTTTGAATATGCTGTTTGGACACGTCTGCTTCCGTTACATGTGTTGCTACTCTTGCCATTTTTGCGCCTAAATTAGCAGCTTCCTTTAAGTCTTCAATCGTCCCAATTCCCGGCAGCAATAATACAGCGATTTTCGAGAAGTCAGCGACTGAAACAGCAGCCTCTATTAATTCAAGCTCATTCGTTTTAGATAATCCATATTGTAGCGATGAGCCGCCTAATCCATCGCCATGGGATACTTCAATATAGGGAACGTGCGCTTCGTTTAATGCTTTTGCAGTCGCTGTAACTTGGTCAACGGTATACTGATGGCTAATCGCATGACTGCCATCTCGTAATGCAACTTCCGTAATTTTAATTTCAGATTGATTTGTCATATTCATCCTCCTTTCCAACACTCAGTTTGCTGTTACGTTCACACGATTTTTCGCAAATTCCTCTGCTACTTTTACAGCTGCAGCTGTCATGATGTCAAGATTACCGGCATATTTTGGCAGAAAATGTCCAGCACCTTCAATTTCAAGGAATACAGTTACTTTATTTCCATCAAAAATCGGCTCTGTACGCAAATGATATCCTGGAACGAAGACCTGAACCTTTTTCACCATGTCAGAAATTGCATTTGAGATTTTCTTCCGTTCCACTTTACCTTCCTCAACAATTACATGGACAGTATCACGCATCATAATTGGTGGCTCCGCAGGATTTAGGATAATAATTGCCTTTCCTTTCTTTGCACCACCGACTTCCTCAATCGCCTTCGCAGTTGTTTCGGTAAACTCATCAATATTCGCTCTTGTTCCTGGTCCAGCACTTTTACTGGAGATTGTAGCAACAATTTCTCCGTACTCTACAGGTGCTATCTTGTTAATTGCATGGATAATTGGAATCGTTGCTTGCCCGCCACATGTAATTAAATTTACATTCTCTGCGTCCAAATGATCCCCCAAATTAACAGTTGGTGAAACAAAAGGTCCAATTGCAGCTGGTGTTAAATCTAACATTTGTTTGCCAAGCTTTCTTGCCACCTCTGCATTATGGATATGTGCTCCTGCACTTGTAGCATCAAAAATGATATCAACTAATTCCGGCTGTTCCAATAAACCATCTACCCCAGTATCAAATACTTGGAGGCCCAAATATTTGGCATGCTGCATTCCTCTTGACGATGCATCAATTCCCATCATTGTCGTTAATTCCAACACGTCTGATTTCATTAATTTAACCATCAAGTCAGAACCGATATTTCCGGATCCAATTATTCCAACTTTGACTTTTTCCATTTGGGTACCTCCCCATTTATTTTAGAAAACTTGGTTGTTACCAAGCCTTTCGGTGACAAACTTAGTTGCACTTATGTAGTAAGAAAGTCGTTATACTTTCTTAACTACCTACAAAGGACACACGTACTTCGCCTAAATCCGAAAACTTCGCATAAAATGTGTCTCCAGGTTCTCCTTCAATTGCGGCAGACAGTGCTCCAGATAAAATGACTTCTCCGGCTTTTAACGTAATTCCATAGATTGATAGTTTATTTGCAAGCCATGCAACACATTTTGCTGGATCACCTAATGCTGCTGCACCAACACCTGTATTTTGCAGCACATTATTTTTATATAACGTCATGCCGATTTGCTTTATATCGATATCTGTAAGTTTCACTGCTTTATCACCTAGTACATACAGTCCAGATGAAGCATTGTCAGCAACTGTATCTGCTAATGTAATCTTCCAATCTTTGATTCTGCTATCAACAATTTCTAGTGCTGGTACAACTGCTTCTGTTGCAGCAAGCACATCCATCGTCGTAACATTCGGTCCTACTAAATCATCTTTAAGAATAAACGCAATTTCACCTTCAACCTTTGGCTGTAACACACGCGAAAATGAAATTTCTCCACCGTTCTCTACATGCATCTGGTCTAATAAATGCCCGTAATCCGGCTCGCCTACACCAAGCATATCTTGCATAGCTTTGGAGGTTAATCCAATTTTTTTCCCGGTAATACGCTGTCCTTTTTTAACTTCTTCTTCAATTGTGTGCAATTGTACTTGATATGCATCATCTATTGATAGGTCAGGAATCAGCGCAGTTACTGGCTGAACCCCTTCCCTCTTGTCCCATGCACTAGCTAAGTGTTCGGCAAGGCTTTCCGTATTAGGTGTGTATTCGGTTTTCATCAACGTTTCCTCCTAATGCTTAATCGTAATATTCGTTAATTCTGAGTAGAAGTCAAAGCTATGTGCTCCACCTTCACGCCCTAAACCACTATGTTTCATTCCTCCAAATGGAGTACGCAGATCACGTAAGAACCATGTGTTGATCCAGACCATACCAGCTTCAATTTGCGCTGCTACTCGAGTAGCACGTTTAATATCACTCGTCCACAGACTAGCACTAAGACCATAGTTTGTATCATTCACTTGCTCCAATACTTCTTCTTCCGTATCAAATGGAATAACCGTTACTACTGGGCCAAAGATTTCTTCACGCACACATCGTGAATCTTTTCCTAACCCTGTAATAATTGTCGGCTCTACGAAGAATCCTTTATCCAATCCCTCAGGAATTTTCCCACCTGTTAAGAATGTGCCACCTTCTTCTTTGGCAATTTCTAAGAAGCTAAGCACTTTTTTGTAATGTTCTTCACTTACCAATGCCCCAACTTTTGTTTCTGGATCAAATGGATCGCCTATTTTTAATTCCTTTGCTCTCGCTGCAAATTTTTCCAGGAACTCATCGTAAATCGAACGTTCTACGTAAATTCTTGATCCACACAAACAAACTTCACCTTGATTAATAAAACTAGAACGCATCGTTGTATCGATTACATCATCGATATCTGCATCTGCAAAAATAATATTGGGATTTTTCCCACCAAGCTCAAACGATAATTTCTTGATGGTTGGTGCTGCTGCCTTCATAATTGCAGTACCAGTAATCGTCTCACCAGTAAATGCTATCGCATCAACATCATCATGCGATGTAATTGCTGCGCCTGTTTCACCTTTACCATGAACCATATTTACTACACCAGCAGGTACACCAGCATCCGTACAAATCTGTGCTAACACCGTTGCTGTCATTGGTGTTACTTCCGATGGTTTCATAACAACTGTATTCCCTGCTGCTAGTGCTGGCGCAAGCTTCCAAGTCATTAGAAGCAACGGTAAATTCCATGGATTAATTAATCCGACAACACCGACTGGGCGGCGAATTGCATAGTGCAACGCTATATCATCCTGTTGGTAAGCCTCCGTCCCAACTGTTGTCATGTAATCAGCAAAGAAATGAAAATTGTATGCTGCACGATCAATATCAACCTTTTTTGAAAGCCATAATGGCTTACCTGTATCTAGCGATTCAAGTGTTGCTAATTCCTCTTTTCTTTCTAAAATCAAATCACCTATTTTCCGGATGATAGCAGAGCGTTCTCTAACTGGCATGTTCCCCCATTCGCCTTTAAGTGCCTTTCTTGCAACACCAACTGCATAATCTACTTCTTCTTTACCACCTTCCGCAACAACCCCTAACACCTCTTCTGTTGCTGGGTTAACATTCTCAAATGTCTTTCCATCTTTTGATTGCAAATACTCCCCATTAATATAGTGAGAGCAATCGATTGGTTTTACGTTTGGCTTTGTTTCTGTTGTTTGCATGTAAAATTCCTCCTTTATTTACTGGAAACGTATACATTATTCATCGAAATTATCTATAGGATAAATAAGTACTCCTACAAAAAACGAAGAACTTATTTATCTGCTTAAAATTAGTATAGAGGTGTTACTAAAATGAAAAAAGGCCACAGTTCCTTTATGCGGAACAAATGAAAATTATTAAATAATAAATGAAACACATATTTTAGTTAGCGCTATCATTTACTTGTACATAAAGGTTTTTTACTGATATGATAATAAACAAATTAGTTCTCTTATACAGAACAAAGAAAAAATCGGAGGGTGAAAAGAAGCAATGTCTAAAGTAAAGGGTGGTCCACAAATTCTTTCTTCCGTTCGAAATGCTCTGCGCATACTCAAAAGTTTTTCAACCTTTGAACCGACAAAAAGAGTTAGTGAGCTGGCAGAATCTTTAGGTTTGGCGAAGAGTACCGTAAGCAGACTACTCGCTACACTAGCAAGTGAAGGCTTTGTGATAAAAGATGAAAATACCAATGCTTATCGATTAGGTTTATCTGTTCTTACCTTAGGTGGAATTATTACAAATGATTTAGAGATTCATAAGGAGGCAGCACCCGTTTTATACAAACTTGTGAATGATACAGGTGAAACGGCACATTTAGCCATTTTAGATGGGCTGGATACAATTTATATTCATAAAGAAGAATGCAATCATCCCGTTCGCATCCTGACCCACCTTGGCAGAAGAAACCCGTCCTATTGTACAAGTTCAGGCAAAGTCCTGCTAGCTTTTAGTGAACCAAAGATTGTTGATAAGGTGATTGCCGTAGGGTTGATAAAGCATATGCATAATACCATTACGAACCCAGAACTATTGCAAAGCGAACTGGAAACGATTCAAAAGCAAGGATACGCAGTTAGTACTGAGGAGTTAACAGAAGGTACAAGATCTGTTGCTGCGCCAATTCGTGACTATACTGGCCAAGTTGTTAGCGCTATTACAGTAGTTGGTCCTATCCAGAGAATGACTGATCATAAGATTACTCGAATAGCTAAGAAGGTAATGGAAGCAGGAAACGAAGCTTCAGAACGACTAGGATATGATGAGCGATATTTTAAGCGGTTGAGGAGTTAATTTTTAATCGATTGTGGTTTAGCGTTTTGAAATATGGTTTGGGCTTTAGGGCGGATTACCGAGCAATAAATAGACAGAGTGGAGCCCTTGAAGCTTTTCTTAAGCAAGCTTAGGCATTAGATCAGAGCTCTCAAATTCTCATCCTGAGCGCTAAATTTAAACGATTCACAATCAAGAATCTCCCATATAAAGAAGCATGGCACACTACTGCCATGCTTCTTTTCATGCTTGCACAATTTTCTTCGTATAACGATTTTCCACTTTAGGCAATCGAGGTTTTCACGTAATGTATCATCTTCATATTCTAGGTTGTTGATGGGGAGTTTAATGAAACGATTGGATTTATGTTGGAGCACTAGCTAGATGAGCAGAGTTATCGTCTGATAATAACGGGCTGTCACGAATCAAATTAAAGCGGTAAAGTCTTAAGGTGTAAAATCTCTTACATAAAAAAAAGCCATAAGTTCGAATGGCTTTACACGCATTCTCACTTACAGCTCCTGCTATTATTCTAAATTACATATACAAAGATACTACTTTTCTACATTATTAAATGGCGACGATGGAGCTGCTGTCCATTCTGTCATAGAACCAAAAAAGGCGAGTCAATCGCCTATTCCGCTAATCCCCATACTGCATATATTGTAATGAATCTAATGTCCTTGCCAATATAATTTTATTAAGGGAGAGAAATATTAAGATGAACAATCAAGAACAATCTAACTATAATGGTGATTATCGATTTCATCAGCAGCCTTCCTATCCGCAGTTACCTACTAATCTCCAGCAGCAAACACTTACTATAATAAATCCAGCTGTTAGTCATGGATTACGGGAAGCCCAACATCTCGGTTTTCAGCATGCATTAACAGAAGCAGTTGCTATTGGGTATTTGATGGGAAGAGGATATGGTTATCATACTGCTTGGCGTATGGTGGAATCCTGGTGGAGACCACACGGAACTCCATTACCTACTCCGTATTAACGCAAAGTGAGTTTTTTAGAAAAGCCGCTGCAAGGAACCATTTTCGTTCATTGCAGCGGCTTTTACTTGTTCCTATTCGACATATTCAGTCAAAACTCGTGGAGTGACTGTAATTAGCCTCCTAATAGCTTAGCCCATGTCCAAGTTTATAAACATTTCCATCGCTATCTTTGTATGCATAGCTTAGTCCTTCAGGCATATACTTGTCCTTATCATAGCCTGGTACGTCATTTCTAGATACAGATTCGCCATTTTGATAAACTGCGATTACATCTTCACTTGCTGGTAATGTCAATGGAAGCACACCTGTTGGTTTTGTATTTCCTGCAAGTACTTCAAGTTGTGCATTATAGAAAGTATCATATCCAGCAACTAATGCGTCTGCTAATGGTTCAATACTTCCCAGGATCCATGGCAATGTCACGTTAACACTCATTACCACTTTTCCACCACGACCATGAATATTTTCTGCTACTGCTTGAAGATGATCCATACCAGTTAATGTAGTTTCTTGATATAATGATCCATCCAAACTTGATAATACTTTATCTTCGCAAATTTCAAGCTCTAGTAAACCTGGAGTCGCGTTGAAATAAGCACCAGATTTTGGATGTAAGAACATAATTGCTACGTCAGCTTCTTCGTAGTTGTCAGTCAATGTATAATGACCAAGCTCTTGACATTCTTTTCTTGCCTTTTCTGTGTAAGCAGCAGCTCTTTCAGATTCTTTGTGTAATACCTCCACATAAACCTTTTTATCATTTAGCTTGTCAGCTGTTAAAGGTAATGTTTCGTTTTGGTTTTTAAGAATCGTTACAGATTTTTTATGTGCTTCATAAGCAGCATCCCAGTTAGCTTGGTTACTAATTACAGATGTAGCTAATTCTGGTGAATTATACGTACGGTCATCGAAAAGACCTAAAGTAAACATTTCTGTAAGAAGTCTTACGTTCGCTTCATTAATACGTTTTTCACTAATCCATCCTTTAGTAATTGCCAGTTTAAGGTTTTCAATGTCGTTTGTATCAGCAACGATATCTGTACCAGCGTTAACTGCTTTGGCAAACCGTTCAGCCTCACTTAATTCTTCAACGCCCCAGCTCATATTATTTATAATACCACTGTCACTATTGATATAGCCTTCAAATCCAAGTTCTCCTCTAAGAATATGATTGAGGAAATAATGATTAAATGCGAAGCCTACCTCTTCGAAAGGAATGTCTTCACCTTCGAACTCTTGTACCACACTCTTCTTAATACTTGGAATAGAGTAATACGGCATGATAGACGATGTTCCACTTTCTACCGCTGCTCTAAACGGAGGCAGGTGATACTTTTCTAAGCTTCCTGGAGTTGGATATAGATTCCATTTTCCTTCTGCATAATGCGGGTCAAATCCATTTTCCCTTGCTCCACCACCTGGGAAATGCTTCGTTGTCATTGCAATACTGTCTTTCCCTAGTTCCTCACCTTGGAATCCTTTGATAAGACGAGTGATTGCATCCGAAATAAATTCTGGATCTTCTCCAAAAGTACCATAAATTCGCTGCCATCTTGGATCTGTTACCGTATCCGCCATGTACATATAACCTTTTCTGATACCAGTAGCATCCCACTCTTCACGAGCAATTCTTGCAAATTCACTAATTAGAGATGCATCTCCGCCGTTTTTGATATCTCCCTTTGCTGCAGCTGCAAGTCCTAGTGTTCCAGGCCAAGTAGAGAAAATCCCAGCAGCATCATTCATACCAAAAATGGGCTCTGCATTTTCATTACGAGAATTCGATGCAATCAAGTTAGGTATACCTAAACGTGTCGCTTCCGCAACTTCATTCATTTTATTAATCCACTCTGCCGTTTCAGCTGGACTAAAGTTGTCTCTTAAAATGAAATGTCGTAAATTCCTTTTCTCAATCGTATGTGTTGTTCCATATACTTTTGAAGTAGCGAAAATACTTTCTCCCTTTTCGACAATCGCCTCATCTAAAATACCATCATGACTTGTCTTTTCCTTATCTTCTTGAGAAAGTCCCATTCTACGGGTATTGATCAGCATCATCCCGACCTTTTCATCAATATTCATCAATGAAACGAGGTTTTCCGCACGCTCTTTTGGACTTAGTCGCCAATCTTCATATGGATCTAGTTTCCCATCGTTATTCAGATCTTTAAATTTCAATCCATCAACTTCAATGATGTTTTTGACTCTAACTTCTAATTCTGGTTGTTTTTGATTCTCTGCCACTTTAATTCCTCCAGTACATAATCTTCCACTATTAATCATATTGTTACCGCTTTAATCACAGTTATGATAGAGAAGTTGAATTTCACTTATATAAATTGATACTTGTATACATTGATTTGTTCCAATTAGTAGAAATGTCTACCGTTTACAAAACGTGATTTTATTAATACATTGGGGAAAATCTAAGCTTTGAAAAAGCCGATATATCTTCCTTTATTATTAATGAAATTGTTATCGCTTTCTGTTACAGTATCATTATAACAGCAAAAAAACAAAAATAAATAACATTTATTGCTAAAATTATTGTAAATGTTGCTGTTTGAAAGGAAACTAATCCATGAAAAAGCCCATTCTTATTCCTGTAGTGAATCAAGGATTTGAAATAAACTATCTCAACCCCAAAAATCAATCAAACGATTGGCACAAGAAATTTAACAACTCTGCAGAGATGTTTTCCCAATTGGAGTCTTTGTTCCAGCTGCATATGCATGATGTGCTGGAAATTCTTATATTTTTAGAGGGAGAGTGTGAGTTCTTTTGTGAAGGGAAGACGTATCATCTAAAGAGAGGCGATGTCGTCGTGATTCCTCCCTACGCTGTTCACCGCGCTATTGTTAAGGACATTGATAGCTACGAGCGCATTATTGTTAGCATTAGTGAGGACTTAATGGAAGACTTCATATCAAGTTCACCCGCCTTGCAAGAGAATATTATTTTACAAAAAACACAAGGCTCCTATGTACTGCATTTGCACTCCCAAAACTTTGAAGATGCAATCTCTTTAGTAGATGAAATTGTTAATCAAATGAACAGTGGGCAAAAAGCGTATTCCTTTGCATTGCATTACCAGCTATTCCAGATGCTTCAAGTCATCTATAATCCTGAAATTAGTAAGCCAAATTTTAGTAAAAAGGATGAGCTGGATAACAGGTTTGTGTCGGTGCTGGATTATATTGAAACGTATTTAACCGATCCAGAATTAAGCTTAGATAAAGTATCGAATCATTTTCATTTAAATAAATACTATTTCTCTCACTATTTCAAGAAAAATATGAATCTTCCCTTTTATCGTTACGTTTCATTAAAGCGACTATCTTTTGCCGTGACGATGATTAAACAAAATCAAATTTCAATGGAGAAAATTGCGCTTGATTGCGGATTTCATGATTACTCGAGTTTTTATCGACTATTCAAAAAGGAATATAACCTCTCACCCAAAAAATTTCAAAGGGAATATAAGGGTTTGTATTAAGTTGATGAGAAAATAGTGGTACTAGGAACAAAGGCAGTTGCTGCAACGGCTTTTTAAGAATTATCATACTCTATTCTTCAAATACTTTAATAGTGAAGTTTTATAATAAGCATTGGAGACTTGTCCAATGCTTATTATTTTTTCTATCTTTACTGCAGATGAAAAATTAGAACCCATTTTCCACTAACCATTTCATAATGATTTCTTCTCTTTTCTGTATATCACCATGCTGAGGGCTATACTTACTCATTTTCTTCTCTGCGAAAATATTTCCATCTACCATAAACAATACTCTTTCAGTTTTGGCTGCCACCTTAGCATCATGCGTAACGAGCATAATCGTTGTACCTTTACTATTAATCTCTGCCAGAATGTTCATAATGTCTACGGAGGATTTGGAATCTAATGCTCCGGTTGGTTCATCTCCAAATAGGATATCCGGATCATTGATCAATGCTCTGCAGATTGCAACTCTCTGCAGCTGCCCGCCGGAGGCTTGAGTGATTTGATTATCAGCAAGTTTTTCAATACCCGTCATTTCCATCAGCATTTTTGCTTTTTTATACACCGCATTTTTATCCGCATCTTTTGAGACAAGAGCAGGAAACATAACATTGTCAATCAAAGACAGATTCTTTAATAGATTAATATCCTGAAAAATAAATCCCATATGACTTAATCGAATCTTCGCCAGTTCTTCTTCTTTTAGGCTACTGATTTCACTGCCCTTAAATTTTACACTGCCGGAAGAAATGCGATCCATTCCACTTACATTGTAAAGTAGTGTGGATTTCCCGCTTCCAGATGGTCCCATGACCGATACGAATTCACCTTCTTCTATATCCAAGTTGACATCCTTCAAGATATGAAGCTCATTCTCTTTTCCCAATGCTACTTTTTTGTTCATATTTTTTGCTTCTACTATATTGCTCATCTATATTCCTCCCATGCCAAATATTAATATCAAAGTCTATTTCCACAGAGGGTCCTGGAATGCTTTCTTACAGTTGGTGTCTATAGGCAGGACATTTCTTCCGTATCAGCAGAAATAGCCCCTGCCAGTGCATTTCAGTACTGTTAACTTCTTAAAACGACAGATAAATCATCTTTTACGGCTACCTTACAGGACATAAATATCATCAATCCCACAGCTATAACCAGTACTAACGGGCATAGCAGCCAAGTCTGCCATACAATATGAACAAATTCAATTTTTGCGGCTCCCATAGAGGACATGGCGATACTTACCAGAAACTCCCCTAGATAATTAGAAACCAGCACACCAAGTATGATTCCGAATAGGAGGACCATCATCGTTCCTGCCATATATTGATGACTAATTTGATTTGAAGTTAATCCCAAACCTCGCATGATGGCAATCTGAGACATATCCTTAGATAATAGCATTCGAAGGAATAATGCCGTGATTAATACAGCTATAATGATCGCGATGGCGATCCCGCCTACCACTACGGTACCCATCTGCTCTATGATATTTCCAAGCGTCTGTTGCGTATATTCTTTAATATCATTTACCTGCGCCGTGCTATAAGCATTCTGGTAGGAATCCATTTTCTCATGGATATCAACACCGTCGGCCAAATCAATACTCACAATATACCAAAGTACGGCCTCTTCATTTACACCAAGACTCGTATGTGCCTTTGCTGTTTTCCCCCCATTCGTAATATCCTGATAAATACCCGTAACTATTAAAGTCTGTTCTTCCCCGCCAGCCATTACGGTTACTTCATCTCCTACTTTCTTGTTTAATCCGTCCTTTGCGGCATTGGCAAAGGAAAGCGAGATTTCCCCTTCACCCTCCGGTGCTCTTCCTTCCAGATATTTTAATGGAAATACGGAAAAATCTCCGGTTTCAATATTAATATAGTCAAAGGAACCTTCCGCATTTTTGACCTGGTAGGAACTTGTGATGTAGGGTGCAAACTTTTCAATATCATCATCATTTTTCAGCTCTTCCTGCAGTTTTATAAAATCTTCTGTAATACTCTCTGTTCTTCGAAGATCGATTCTCATGTCATGTTTTCCTATTCCCATATATGTGGAAAATCCCGGTGAATTTATCGTGTTGTAAATATTTACAGGGAGAATGATTATAAACGTACATACGATAAAAATAACAAACAGCAGTCTGTATAATTTGAATCGTTTCCATACATCCCTTAACCCCATATAAATATTAGTGCTGAGGAATTTGTTCTTCAACAGCGGGAGAGTGTATTTTTGGTTCTTTCCGCGTTCCATAGAATCTTGCCGCAATGCTTCTACCGCGGAAATCTTATCGATTCTTTTCAGTACTTGCTTGCAGTAAAGCACAATCATGAAATATACCAATAATGGCGCTATAAGTGATAGTACATATTTTAAGTTTCCTGATAAATCGGACGATATGTAAAGTCTCATATTACCGTTTAACAGATTTACCGCTGTAAAGGAAAACAGATAACCGATAATTCCGGCTGCTACTGAGATGACTCTGTATTTGTTAAGATAGACCTTTTTTATATCTTTTTTGGATATTCCCATTGCTTTCATAACACCGATTTCTCTAATATCTTCATCAATCGTTGCCAGAAATGTAAGTCTGATACAGAGCGAAGCAATCACAATAAGTAGAATACTAATAAATATAATGACAATCGCAACCGCCATATCTGACATAGCATTAAACATCATAAATATTTTACCTTCCAATATAGGACCGTTTGCCGGAAGACCTGCTTCGTTATAGGCATTCTGAACAACAGCAGAATCCCCGTTTTCATTCAGCTTAAATTCGATCAGATATTCCAGTTCCCCAGCCTGCATTTCAAGCATTTCATCATAGTCATTCTGATTTATCACAAACCGTTTCGAAGAAGTAAGAGAAGCGTTCATCTCATAATCTCTTGCATAATCTGAAATGACAAACTCGATCTCATACTCACCGCCTTTCACCGTAATCGCATCACCTATTTTTAAGTCATACTGCTGCATGAAATAAACAGGAACCGCAACAAAACCTTCCCTTACATCCAGCTTTTCATTATCCAGATCCAATATAAAATCGAAATTCTTATTCTGTACAACAAATGAAATATCCTGTATAGTCCCAGCCATAGATTGATTTTGTCCAAAATGAATATTGCTTCCATCAATATTCTGAAGAACCATCGTCTCCTGCATCGCTATATGATCACTGGATAGTTCTGCGAATTGGTCAATTTCTGCTTGGTCGTATTCTCCGGCATGCATCACCGTAATGTCAGCTGGGACTGCACTCTCCTGAAAATCTGACATCCCCTGAATAAGATTGGCAATATTATTTATGGCAGTTGCTGCCAAAATAACTGCCATAGTGATAAATAAAAATACTGAAATTGTTACCGTTTTCTGCCTGATGAAATCATTCTTTACAATTTTAAAAAACAAAATCGTCCCCCCTTTATATACATGCTGTTTCTTAGTAGACTTAACCCGAATGATTGTTTAAAGTACAGAATAATCATACAAAACGGCATTTATTGGGTAAACCCGCTTGAGTCTAATTATTTACTAAGCCCTCAGCCCTATTTTACAAAGTTGACTATTAGCAGATATTAGAACCAATAAAATCTTCCATCCTTGACATAGTTTTTAGCACTTCATTCCTTTTGGATGATCGGTTGAAGTTGTAACAAATAATGGAAAGAAAAAGATGGCGAATAAGGAATTAGCAACGTATCTCGGAGGGGACATGGTTACGGTGCGCAAAATGGCACGGTTGAATGGGATACCGCGCTTTCATATTTGCAGTTAGCCATAAACTATACCCTCCTTTCCCCTAAAAATCTCACTGATATTATAGCAAATTATTTGATATTTCTAACATTAATTACACATCACCATATTAGCTTATAAAGTGTCGATCAAGTAATTTGTATCTCGCAAGTGCAAAGTAAGCCAAATAACATTAGTACTTGTTTACATTTACTTAATTTGCTAAAATAACTTACGACCGTTCGTTCATTGGAGGATCGATTTAATTGAAAAGCGATGAAATTAAAGATGCAGCATTAAAATATTTCACTATTCATGGATATGAAGGTGCGTCACTTTCACAAATAGCAGAGGAAGTTGGCTTGAAAAAGCAATCCATCTACACTCATTTTGATGGAAAGGATGATTTATTTCTGCAAGTATTACGCGATGCAAAAGAAATGGATCTATCTTCAACACTTCAATATTTTGATAAAATTGATGTAAATAATCCAGAAATGGCTCTATACGGGTATCTGCGATTGAGCATCGACCTGTTTCAAAAAGATGAACAGCTAAAGTTTTGGCTGCGTATGTCCTTTTTCCCGCCAGCCCATTTAGAAAAATTAATCGAACAAGAAGTTATTGATATTGAGGAAAAAGAGCGGGCAATTCTGCGAGAGAAATTTCAGGAATGGATTAATGCTGAATTAATCATTGACGATACAGCATTAACACTGACCTTCGCGTATTTAGGTGTTGTCGATTCTATTTTGCTTGAGCTTGTCTATGGAAATAATGAGAAAAAATTACAGGCAAAATTAGCAGCCTCTTGGAAAGTTTTTTGGCGAGGTATTTCACATCAATAATCCATATAGAAAGAGGTGCTAATATATGAAGAAACCTATTAAAGAACAAAAAATGGTATTTATTATTCTATTAAGCAATTTATTTCTTGCCTTTTTAGGAATTGGACTCATCATCCCCGTTATGCCATCATTTATGAATATCATGCACTTAACAGGAAGTACAATGGGCTATCTTGTAGCTGTATTTGCTGTAGCACAACTAATTACATCACCATTCGCAGGTCGGTGGGTTGACCGTTATGGCAGAAAGAAAATGATCATTATTGGTTTATTTATTTTCGGACTTTCTGAACTTATTTTTGGTGCTGGAACGAATGTATTCGTGCTTTACCTTGCAAGGGTTCTTGGAGGTATGAGTGCTGCATTCATTATGCCAGCTGTTACTGCTTATGTAGCAGATATTACATTTGAGCAAGAAAGGGCAAAAGCTATGGGCTATATTTCTGCAGCCATCAGCACTGGTTTTATCATAGGACCAGGGATTGGCGGGTTTATCGCAGAATATGGTATCCGCATGCCCTTCTTCTTTGCGGCAGGTCTTGGTTTTTTAGCATGTATTTCATCGATATTTATATTGAAAGAGCCGCTGACGAAAGAAGAACTTGGAAATATTTATGCTGAATCAGGGGAGACAAACTTTATCGGCGATATTAAAAAATCTCTTCATCCAAACTACTTTATTGCTTTTATTATTGTATTTGTACTCGCATTCGGTTTGTCAGCATATGAGACTGTATTCAGTCTTTTTGCAGATCATAAATTTGGCTATACACCGAAAGATATTGCAACCATTATTACAGTAAGCTCAATTGTTGGCGTAGTTGTTCAAGTATTTATATTTGGAAAAATGGTTGAAGTGCTCGGTGAAAAGAAACTGATTCAATTATGTTTAGTTGTCGGTGCTGTTCTTGCGGTAGCATCGGCTGTAATTACCAGCTACTTGACAGTCCTTCTAGTCACTTGCTTCATTTTCCTTGCATTTGATCTGCTTCGTCCGGCATTGACGACATTTTTATCGAAAATTGCTGGAAAAGAACAAGGATTTGTAGCTGGAATGAACTCAACTTATACAAGTCTAGGGACCATCTTTGGTCCGATGATGGCTGGAGTATTATTTGACGTAAACATCCATTATCCTTATCTTTTTGCTGCGGTTGTTATGGTTTTAGCATTTGGGATTACAGTTGTATGGAAAGAAAAACGATTGACTGAAAGTATAGTGAAATAATATATTAGCACAAATGACAATCAATAAAGATCAGGATTCTTTCAAAAGGAAATCTTTAAACTCGAATATTACCTTGCCCCCTATTCATATGGGGGTTTTTTTTGTTTTCTGTATATTCACCAAACAAAAGGGGAAAGTACTAGCAGGAAATCTCTCTCAGAATTCATTAGTGGAGGAACATTATGGAAAAAAAGAAATGGGACTTATTTGCTCTGGCATCTATACCGTTAGCCATGACATTGGGAAATTCCATGTTTATACCAGTCTTGCCAGTTATTGAAAAGGAGATCGGTATTTCTGCTTTTCAATCAAGCTTAATTATCACTGTGTACTCGATTATCGCCATTTTGCTTATACCAATAGCCGGCTACTTATCTGACAGAATAGGCAGAAAAAAAGTAATCATCCCTAGTTTAATTATTTCTGCAATTGGCGGAATTGTTTCCACCTGGGCAGCCTGGAGAGGGGAAGATCCATTTATGCTTATTCTGGTTGGCAGGTTTTTGCAGGGGGCAGGAGCGGCAGGAGCTTTTCCAGTTGTTATACCTACTGTCGGCGATATGTTTAAAGATGAAAAGGAGATGAGTCACAGCTTAGGGATCATTGAAACTTCAAATACATTTGGAAAGGTTTTAAGTCCCATCTTTGGAGCAGTACTTGCAGCGTGGATCTGGTATCTACCCTTTGCCTCTGTCCCAGTACTTTCTGTCATATCCTTGCTTCTGATTCTTAAATTCGTAAAGGTACCTAAAGACAACGAAGAAAGTAAGAAAAAGAGCATTCGGGACTTTATAGATGAAATGAAAGAAACCTTCCATCATAATGGCCGGTGGCTGACGGCAGTGTTTATAATCGGCTGTTTAAATATGTTTATTCTTTTTAGTTTCTTATTTCATCTATCTTCACTCTTAGAGGACGATTATGATATTACTGGTGTTGTAAAGGGGGTTGTACTCGCTGTACCACTGCTTTTTCTCTGTATTTCCTCATATATTTGCGGCAAGAAAATTGGTGGTAAAAAAACTGTAATGCGTTCTGTTATCTTAATAAGCAATGGAGGAGGAGCTGCAGCATTAGCTTTTATTAATAAGGATCTAGGACTTTTCTTAATGATACTTTTACTAACCATAACCAGCATTGGGATTGGTCTGTCCCTGCCTTGCCTTGATACCTTAATAACGGCTGGCATCGCGAAAGAAGAAAGAGGAACAATCACTTCTTTTTATAGCAGCATGCGCTTTTTAGGTGTTGCAGCTGGACCTCCAGTTACTGCCCTATTATTAGAAAATAACTTCAATCATATATACCTTATTTTTGCTGCCTTAAGTATGATTGCTGCTCTTTTAGCCTTTTGGGCAATAAAACCCGAGAAGAAAGTAGAGGAGGTCTTGGCGCAGTCATAAGTTTCTTATAATAAAGTAAACTTCAATTATCGGGGATTCCTGATCTCCCTTTATATATGGCATAGTAAAAGGAGCAGATTATGCTTTCTGCTCCTTTTTAACAATAATTGTGTTTCAATAACCCTTTATAAAACCGTATGTTATTATACTGAAAAGAAAGTTAAGCCGGTGACTTTTGGGTTTTCCCAGTTGAAATTAAATATCTGTGAGTAAAATATTCTATTATACCTAGCAAAAAACCGATTAAAACCGCTCCTAGAAAGGTAACTGACGCATTCCATAGAAAGTTAGAGAGAAAATAAACAATCAAAACAGAGACTACAAAATGTGCTGCAACGCTAAGCCATAAATTCCCTCTTCTTAATATAAAATACTCCATTGCCACTCCAACTAATGCAAGTACTAATCCAACAACAATCGCCTGCCATAATAATCCATAGTCTACACCGGGAAATAAATACATAGCAACTATAACGGCAATTGGACAAGCAAAGATTTTTAATATCAGGCTAGTCAGTTTTAGCACCTCCTTAGAGTTTAATTTCTCCCATTAAAATAGCGTTTTATTCTATCATTAGCTCAATATAGAGTTGCGTCTACAGCTGTTACTCCTGTCACATTAATATTCCAGACATTAGATACCATATAAAAATATACACCACTAGTTAGTGAATTTTCTTCTTCATAACCAAGAACAAATCTATAACAACATATATTGCCTTCTTGTTAGGCTATTTGAAGTTCGATAAAAACACTATATCCACTACTGCAGTTGAATTAGTAAACTCCAGATTTACGCATATTCATGCTTTTTTGAACAGCTTATAGAATTTAGCAGTATGACTAAAAATTTACCCCCTTAGTATAGATTAGCTAAAAGCTAACATGATTTATATTTATTCAAATTGAGATAATAGGTACACGAATAAACTCACCATATTGGGTTAACTTAAATAATACAGTCCTTTAGAACAAGACCTTTATTATTACAGATTAATATTGTGTATATATTTGTCTTTTTTTGTAATTGAGATAGGTCTATTAATTGATACAGGAATACACCAAAATACATGGATGATATTTGTTCAAAACAATATTAGTCTGACCCAGGCATGTTGTTACCAATGCATTGAATTACCATGGCTAACATATGAGTTTGAATCTTTAACTGGTAAATGCACCCTGTAGGAACAATTATCGAACGCTTTAAAAAGGCTTGTATAAGAATTTGACCGAATTGCAAATCATTGACGGAAAATTAAACATTAAATGTAGAGAGAGCGACCATACACACCTTGGGAGTTCTTTTAAAATGTTAGGAGGACATCATGAGAGCTGTCACATACCAGGGCAAATATGAAATTGCCGTAAAAAAAGTAGAAGCACCAAAGATACAGGACCGTGAAGATGTCATTATAAAAGTGACTTCAACAGCTATATGTGGTTCGGATCTTCATTTATATCAAGGGAATTTCCCTTTACCTATCGATTATGTTATTGGGCATGAACCAATGGGGATTGTTGAAGAAGCAGGCCCAAATGTTACAAGCGTGAAAAAAGGAGATCGTGTAGTCATCCCATTTACAGTAGCATGTGGCACATGCACTTACTGCCAACACGATTTAGAAAGTCAATGTGATAACTCTAATCCCCACTATGATTCGGGTGGCTATCTAGGATACTCTGAAAAATTCGGTAATTATCCCGGCGGGCAAGCTGAGTATTTACGAGTTCCCTTTGGTAACTATACCCCTTTTGTTATTCCAAAAGATTGTGAATTAGAAGATGAGTCCCTATTGTTTTTATCGGATGTACTGCCTACTGCTTACTGGAGCGTAGACAATGCAGGTGTAAAAAAAGGTGACACTGTTATTGTCTTAGGCTGTGGACCAGTCGGATTAATGACTCAGCAGTTTGCCTGGGAAAAAGGGGCTGAACGTGTTATTGCAGTAGATTACATTTCAAATCGACTCCAACATTCAAAAAGAATGAACAAGACGGAAACGTTTGACTTTACTAAGTATGATGATATGGGCGAGACCTTAAAAGAATTAACAAAAGGTGGAGCAGATGTTGTGATCGATTGTGTAGGAATGGATGGTAAGAAATCTCCACTGGAGTGGGTAGAACAGAAATTAAAACTCCAAGGTGGGACATTGGGTCCAATCCAAATTGCTGCAAAGGCTGTACGGAAAGGTGGAACATTACAAATCACAGGTGTTTATGGTGGTTTATACAATATGTTCCCGTTAGGTCCCTTTTTCGCTCGTAACATTAATATTAAAATGGGACAAGCACCTGCACGTCATTATATGCCATACTTGTACGATAAAATAAAGAACGGGGATATAGATCCTACGAAAATCATTACTCACACTTTGCCGTTGGAAGAAGCCACTCATGGATATCATATTTTTAATAATAAGGAAGATAATTGCATTAAAGTTGTATTAAAACCATAGTTGTGCAGTTTCTTCAGTAACTTTAACTCATAAGAGATTAATGTTGTATTAGTGAGGTGAACTTAGGTTATTTAAGCTTAGCTGACATACTTATTAGAAGATACCTGCTCAAATGTTGTACAACTCGGCTGCTTGGTAGGTTTCCGGACTCCAAGTCTTTCCTCTGCAAGGAAATACGTTCTCAAGTCTAAGGGTTAGCTCCCGCTAGCCATACAGTAAGGCTCTGCCACCAAGCATTAAATCACAATATTGATCATATCAGCCAATTACAATTCGAAAAGCAGTAACATAAACAAAAGTGGCATACCAATCTACCATTGGCACAGCCACTTTTTACTTCACACCAAATTCTAACTAGTTGCTAATGTTCCTAGATTCTGCAAGCTTCATTAAGTAATAATGTTCCTCCCTTGCCATATGGTCTGCCATGGAAGCGGTAAATGTCCCCAATACTTCTGCAGTTAATTCCATTTTCTTCTAGTTCATTTAAAAATGTATTAAATAACCCGATTTCTACCTCAACGTCATCATTAAATCTATTTAATGCGGGAAATGTTTTAACATTTGCACGTAAGTAGCCAGTTAATTCTACTGCCTTTAAATAGAATTGTTCAAAGTGCTTCGTAAAGTTTTGGCTCTTTTCTTTTAGTCTTTTTTCCACACCATCCATTTGTGAATCAATTGCACCTGAATGACCAGAAGCGTCCAGCAGCCAGATTAAATGATGATGCAATTCGTGAAATATTGGTGGTATCTCTCCATTTTTGAGGTAACTAAGTATCAGTTGGTATTCCTCTAATTCATTAACCATATGATTTATAAAAGTAGGTGTAAGGTGAATACCAATATCCCCTGACAAATGTCGCCTGATGATGGAGAATTTAAATTCTTTTAGTTGTTCTGTGATTTCTTCAACAGTATTAGAGAATGAGATGGCATTTGATTCATTAAGATAACTAGCCTGCATAAGAAGTTGGTCAAAGTATTGGATAAAATAAGCAGCTTTTTCAATATCTCTCTTCTCAGAAGGATAAAGTGAATCATGGATAAATCGTGCATGATCCCCTAGCACCTGTAGCCAAAACTGATGTTCAAAAACAGCACTTTTTAAGTAATTTACCATGATTGAATACATCTCCTTTGTTTTGTAGTTTGCTCTATTCTATTCTACATTGAATAGTATTATTAATATTAGATGTATAACCTCAATTTGAAATTCGCAAATCTCTCTAGTACTATCACTTGATAAAAAACTCTGCAATTGATATTTGTATAAATATTCTTGTACTCCACATACTACCTATGAAAAAATATATACAAGGGAGTGTTTATATTGGGAATTATGGATGGTAATCCAAAAAATGAACCGATGCATTATGGCGAAGTAATTGGGACATGGTCATTTGTTCAAGCTAATAATGGACTTATTAGCATGTATGGGGCATTTGTCAATCACGCAGGAGATCAAGATCTTATAGGACTTCTTGAAGAAGCAATTAATAAGATGCAATCTGAAAACCAGGAAATCGAAAAGTTATTGAAAGATAATGGAGTGGTTCCTCCCCCTTCTTTACCCGGACGTCCACAAGCAAATTTAGAGGAAATTCCTGCTGGTGCAAGATTCATGGATCCAGAAATTAGCGCTATTCTTTCAGTAAATGTAGGACAAGGACTTGTTTCCTGCAGTGCGGTAATGGGACAATGCCTACGAGAGGATATTGCAATGATGTTCGGTAAGTACCATACGGAAAAAGCATTATTTGGCGCTAAGTTACTTAGGCTAAATAAAGAAAAAGGCTGGATAATCCCACCGCCACTTCAAGTGGAAAATTCATAATAAAATAGGCAAAACAATCTTCGCTAATAACACAAAAACATGATGCAAAGCTAAGGGCATTTTCTATGTCTAGTAAAAAACTAAGGCTGTCATCAAGTCTTTAGATGACAGCCTTAGTTGCACGAACTATTTGTTAAGAAATTTGTTAAACATTCAAGAATAACATGCAAAGGGACTTTGCGGTACAGTCCCTTTTTTCAATTAACTACTATTGATTCGTCGAATTAGATTTACTTTATAGGTTATCTCAAATGTTTTTATCTGTACTAAAAGTTACTTTGGATCAAGCACTTCTGCTATACCCAAATAGCGATGCACAAGTTGCATGATTTTATCCTGAGTTTGTCACTTCCACCGCTAGCTTTTCTTTCTCGATGATAAATTCCGTTTTGAATCTGTATTTGAAATATTTAGTTACGGTCTGCTTCGATAATCTTGTCAATCACCTTTCCATCGACAAATTCCGGAGTGTCAAGTTCCATTAACTCATATAAAGTTGGAGCAATGTCCAGTGTCGAAATTTCTTCCCTAATGTTCGCTTTTGGATAATTATTGCCGGTCACAAATAAGATGGGCCGTAATTCCATCCGCTCTGGATTTCCACCATGGATTCCTCTTTCAACTGACTTTTTGGTTGTAGACTCATCATCTTGAGTAATAGAGTATCCTTGTTTGGCAATCAGCAATACATCGCCTGCCTGTTCGTGACTAAGAACCCTATCTTCCTTACTTCCCTTTGCAATGACTTCTTCAAATGGTCTCTCTTTGGGTTCAAACAATACTTTCATCACTTTTTTAAAAGTAGTTATGCCATTATCATTGCTCGAATTTTGCTGTGACTTATCCAACAAATATTGCATTCTTTTTATTTTAGAAGGCTCTTTTACTTTCAGACCATTGAAAATATCCATAATTTCTTTTTGAACTTCTGGGTATTCCTCTTTTGATACAATACCGTTTTGTTCTCGACCCTCTAAATTGATATATATATGAGCAATTGCACCACTTGCCACAGCGTAAGCTTTAGATTTTTCCGTATCTACTTTTCCATCTTTATCTTTTTGTAAAAGTCCTGCCTCCTCCAATTCATGATTAGGGGAAATCATTGTGTGAACAGGCTCCATTCCGTGATCTGAAATGAGTATGAGCCGGTCATTGTCACTCATCTTTTCTAACGTATCCCCAAGCGATCGATCAGCTAGCTGATATGCCCATTTAATATAATCCATATACTGTTTCGATTTTTCCTCCGTATATCCTGGCTGTCTGGGATCGACCAAAAGATATTTATGCTCTTCATGGTCTATTTGGGGATAATAAAAGAATAATAAATCAGGTTTGTATTGCTCTTTGATATAAAGAGAAACATCGGTTGTCCACTTGGCAAACCGCTCACTGATCTCTTCATATTCCAAACGTGTAATCCAATTATTCTCAAGTCCCAGGTCATCATCCTGATCAGGCAGATGACCAAACTTCTTTGCAATGTTATCTTTAAATTCCTGGGGTCCATGTATAACCCCTGAGGTGACTGCAGTTCTGTAAAACTTAACATTTTCCAAGGATTGGTCGAAATCTTTTACCTTAAAAGAAAATCCAGCTAAATGCTGGTCATTGATTGGAAATGAAATAGATCCCCATTCGTTTAGATGAACAGCCTCTGATAATGGACGATTTTTATCTGTAGTAAAGTAAAATGTATCATAGTCAATCACTCCATTATCCCTTGAGTCAGCTGCCAATATATAGATTTTTTGACCAGCACTTTTTCCAAGTTTCAAGGATAGCGTGCTTTCCTTTGCGGGACTATAGCTTTTAGGAAGTTGCTTCCATTCAACAGCTTCTTTAAAGGTCAAATTATTAAGATCACTTTCAGCCCATGTTTTACCGTTATAAATAGCATATGTCGCTTGATTACCTTCTTCCGGATTGGAACCGGGGAAAAGGACAGTTGCAGTTGTTTTTCCTTGTTTCCTTGCTTCTGCCCAAATAGGAATCGTATCGAGGGATGAAAAGAAGGCACTTTGTTTTTCGGTAAGTTTCGTGCCGGGTTTATGAAGGTTATTACTAATCATGCCCGTTTTCTCTGGCTTTGCACCTGTAGATATTGCTGCATGTGATGCCGATGTTAAAGAAGGATAAACTGTTTTGAAGTTTTTTGCAAATAGTCCATTATCTTTTACCTTTTTAAAATTTGGCAGCAATCCCTCATGCATATAATTTTCAGTGAAATCGTGACGCATTCCATCAAAAGAAATTACCGTATATGTAGGACTTTCATTTGAACTTGCGAAAGCTGGTAGAAGAAAAGTAAGGTTAAATGCTACTATCATTATAAGAAGGGAAGTTAATTTTACTTTTAGTTTCATGGTTTTGCACCTCTTTCATTATAAGCGAACGTATCTATTCCCTTAATTAGAAAATATAAAACCTGAGTCAGTCGCTCACACAACATGAAAAAAATGCCTCCGATTAGATTAAAAATCCCTACGAAGACATCTTACAATAGGTTATCCAACGTTTTTAAAAGTTAATGTGATATTGTCTTGTCTTTCATAAAGGGGCCTAATCACTCACAAGAAACTTGTTATCAGATGTTTCCCATATATACTATTATTTAATGTACTTTCCCAAAAATGCTGCTTAGCGATTTCAGAAACAGCTCCTTCATCTATAAAAATTCCTTAATTTTTCCCTTCACGATCCCAGAATCTAGCTTTACGAACAGCTTCTATAAATTGCTTGCTGTCATCAATGACTACACCATTTTGGCCAGAAATTTGCAAGGACTCTAGGATGGCGGCTCCTTCTTTTATGGCACCAATTGGTTTGTAATGCAGAAGGGCTTCCTTAACAAAATAAGGTGCTTCTTTATCAAATAATGGGGTATTTCCCTTTTGGCTAGCAATCAAGACGGCATCAAACAGAACAGAGTCTGCTGTCATTAGTGTATGGTCAACTGGAAGTTCCGTGTTGTCATTGCCTTGAATGGTGCCTTGATGGTCACTTACAACCTCAACGTTTATGCTGACAGCTTTTAATTCGTTAATCGTTTCAGATAATTCCTTTGGATATCCGTCTGCTGCAATGACAGCTACTTTACGTGTGTCTGTTCTCTTAATGGTGTTTTCCTGGCTTAGGGCTGGTGAAGATTTTGCATATGTTATTTCTTTTTCCGCGGGGACAGGCAACCCTAGATTTTCTGCAATCGCAGATACAAGCTCATGGTTAACATTCGAGAACATTTCTAAAACTTGCTCACGTACAGACACTTCTTTACATTTTCCAAGCTCAAAACTGAATGCATTAATGATATGATATTTCTCCACACTGCTCATACTGTTCCAGAATAGAATGGCCTGGGTAAAGTGGTCTTTAAAGCTTTCACTGCGAGCGCGAACTTTGCGGCCTTCCACTTTTTCCTGGTAATGGCTGTATCCGCCCTCTTCCTCACTGACCGGTCCTGGTGTATTGTTTGCCAGCGAGTTTTTATGGTAGCTCACCGGACTAGTATTGATGGTCTGGCGTCCATAACCATCACGCTGGTTGTTGTGGAATGGGGCAACTGGTTTATTAATTGGCAGTTCGTGGAAATTCGGTCCACCCAAACGAATCAGCTGAGTATCTGTGTAAGAGAATAGACGCGTCTGTAAGAGCGGATCGTTACTAAAGTCAATACCAGGAACAACATGTCCGGGGTGGAAGGCTACTTGCTCTGTTTCTGCAAAGTAATTATCCACATTGCGGTTCAACGTCATTTTTCCGACAATTTGTACTGGAACGTCTTCTTCCGGCCAGAGCTTCGTAGCGTCAAGAATGTCAAAGTCGAATTTAAATTCATCTTCTTCATTAATAATTTGCAAGCCCAGCTCAAAGACAGGATAATCACCGTTTTCAATTGCTTCATACAAATCACGGCGATGGAAGTCTGGATCTTTTCCACTAATCTTTTGTGCTTCATCCCACACAACAGAATGCACACCAAGCACTGGTTTCCAATGGAATTTCACAAAGAAGGCTTGTCCTTTTTCATTGATCAAGCGGTAAGTATGTACTCCAAACCCTTCCATCATCCGGAAGCTTCTTGGAATGGCACGATCCGACATATGCCACATAATCATATGCGCAGTTTCCTGATTATTTGCCACGAAGTCCCAAAATGTATCGTGTGCGGACTGTGCCTGTGGAATCTCGTTATGCGGTTCTGGTTTAACTGCATGAATAAAGTCGGGGAATTTAATGCCATCCTGAATAAAGAAGACAGGCATATTATTTCCAACCAGATCATAATTCCCTTCTTCTGTATAGAATTTTGTTGCAAACCCTCGTACATCGCGTGCTAAATCCATGGAACCGCGTGAACCAGCCACTGTCGAAAAGCGAACAAATACAGGAGTTTTCCTTCCAGGTTCATTTAAAAATTTGGCTTTGGTATAGGGAGCAAGTGACTCATAGACTTCAAATTCTCCATGGACCCCAAATCCTCTGGCATGAACGACGCGTTCTGGAATCCTTTCGTGGTCAAAGTGAGTCATTTTTTCGCGAAAATGAAAATCCTCTAATAATGTAGGTCCGCGCTCACCAGCTTTTAATGAAAACTCATCTTCAGCCATTTTCAGTCCCTGATTGGTTGTCAGTGCTTCACCTTCATCCTTTACCCGAAATTGATCGAGCTGTTCATTCTTTTTATTACCTTTTTCGTTACTCATGATACTCCATCTCCTCCTTTATAATTATTCACTAATTCTCTTCCCTATGTAGTTTTGAATCAAACAGATGTTATCTAAATTATTTAAAAATAACGGAGGTATAATAGGATTGGATGTAAAACCTACTTTTGTGTATACATAAATGGACTATTGCAGAAGATAAAATATATTTGGCTTTTTGCCTCAAAAAAACATCATTATCAAAGTTTAAATAAAGGGGAAAGTAGATGAAGATTCGTTTCGGATATGTAGCAAATGCACTAGGCTTATGGGATGCAAGTCCATCAAAAACGTTAACTTTTACACGGTATTCAACGCTTCCTAAAAACGAGAGAATGGAAAAGCTGAAATATATAACAGCACAAAATTTACATCACACAAAAAGAATCCTGTATTATAACATCGCGCATGAAATAGACATCTACCGGTTTTCAAGCACACTAGTCCCTTTAGCAACCCATCCGGAAGTGATGTGGGATTTCCTAACTCCATTTAAAAACGAATGGGAAGAGATAGGAAATATAGTCAAACATTTCAACCTTAGAGTAAGTTTTCACCCAAATCAATTTACACTTTTCACAAGTCCAAGAGAAGAAGTAACAATAAATGCCATAATAAGTATGGACTATCATTTTAAGATGCTAAACGCAATGAATGTACTCGATACAGGATTAATTAACATTCATATTGGCGGAGCCTATGGGGATAAAGCTAAGTCGTTAAACCGCTTCTATAAAAACCTTAAAAAATTGCCCAAGGAAATTAAGAAGCATATGACGCTGGAAAATGATGATAAGACATATGACGTTCAGGAAACACTCCTTGCTTGTGAAAAGGAAAACATTCCAATGGTACTAGATTATCATCACTATATGGCGAATAACGTGGAGAATGACCTCGCCAATTACTTAAACCGTATATTTAACACTTGGAATAACGTTGATATCGTACCAAAAGTCCATATTTCTTCACCAAAATCTGAGAATGCCTACCGTTCCCATGCCGATTTTGTTTCTTTAGACTTCGTTCTTCCCTTCTTAAAGATGGCTAAGGAGCTTAATCAGGACTTTGACATTATGATAGAAGCAAAACAAAAGAACCTTGCAATGCAGAAACTTGTAGAGGATATAGCAGCAATTCGGGGAGTCAAACGGATCTCGAGTGCATCTGTGGAATGGTAACCGTGAAGAACTTAACAATAAAACGGATGAGGTGGAACAAAATGACAATTGTACGGCTTGGTTATGTCGCAATGAGTATGGAACTAAAAAATGCATCGCCGTCGCAAACAATGACGTTTACCCAATTCAACAAAATTACTGATCGGGAAGCTGCCATTCGCAAATTAGAACGTATTGCACTTTCGAACCTGCACAACACACTAAGATTGTTAAAACATAGTGCAGCGTCTGATATTCATTTCTATCGTTTAACCTCTCACCTTATCCCTTTAGCCAACCACGAGGAGCTTCTTGATTGGAATTATATAAAGCCATTAAAAGAACCGCTTCGTGAGATTGGAGATTTCGCAAAAAATCATAAGATAAGAGTTGATTTTCATCCCGATCATTTTGTTATCATTAATTCTAAAGAGAAGCATATCTTGAAAAATTCAATAAGAACCTTAAAGCTCCATTACTTATTATTAAAAGCAATGGGGATTGATCCAACGCATCGCTGTGTCATGCATGTTGGTGGTAATTATAAAGAAACCGAAATTTCACTTGAACGATTTGTTGATAATTGGATGGATGTTCCAAAAATGATTCAAAAGATGATCATGCTTGAAAATGATGATACTTCTTTTACTTTAGAAGATACACTTTACTTATGTGAAAAACTAAATATACCTCTCGTTTTTGATTATCATCATCATCTGGCTCATCACAAGGATGAAAATTGGGAAATCAATTGGAATAGAATTGTGCAGACATGGAGGCATTCTCCTCTCTCAATAAAAATGCATATATCAAGTCCAAAGAGTGATAATGCATTTCGCCATCATTCAGATTATGTAGATATCGATATGTTTTTCAAATTTCTTAAAGTAATAAAGGGTAGTATTCCACAAATTGATTGTATGATTGAAGCTAAGTGGAAAGATGAGGCACTTTTTAAATTAATGGATGAAGTAAAAACAAGAAAAGATATTGAAATTATTGATGGCTCTTCTTTCTCGTTAAAGTAAATGAAAAGACGAGCTAATTGTAGCCACCAGATCTGTCAACCTGTACCTTGCAGCCAAATCTATCTGTATTCCTATAAACATCAAAGCTCTCTTTCCAACAGAAAGAGCATCACTTCCTTTATATTGTAATATTTTTGTTTTGGTAATCTTTGCTGTGTTGAGTAATCATTAATATGCCTAGCTGTAGAGAGTTGCTTCATGGGAAGCAGTCCGCTACAGCTAGTTTTAATAGAACAGATGATTATATTTATCTATTGTTGCCGAGATTCCCTTGTTTAGCTTTGTTTAAGGAAATCCAACGTACTGAAAATGCACTGAGAATACCTGCAAAAATAACATACAGTACAAGGTAAGTAGGGAACCCATCACTCAAACTTAATAAATAAGTAGCAACCATAGGTGTCAGCCCACTAGCAAATATTCCGGAAAACTGGTATACAAACGATATCCCAGTGTATCTCACTTTGGCATCAAATAGTTCCGCAAATAATGCAGCTTCAGGTCCATAAACAGCGGCATAAAAAATACCCAATGGAATAATGATGGATAACCATATTACTAATGTGCTACTACCACTATTTGACATGAACCAGAAAGCTGGTATTGCAGAAAATCCTGTAACCAGGCTGCCATACCAATATGTCCGTGTTCTGCCAAAACGGTCTGAAATATAACCAAAGATAGGAATAAAGAAACACATTACGAAGGCTGCTGCAGACACACCTAATAAGGCGACATTTTGTGAAATATCCATGTTTTGCGTAAGATAAGTTATGGAGAAGACACCCATAATATTGAAGAAAACACCGTCAATATACCTTGCTCCCATACCTGCAAGGATATTTCCAACATTCCCTCGCCACATTTCTTTGATAGGAATGCCTGAATCTTCTTTTTCTCCTTTGAACTTTTTGAATTCAGGACTTTCATCCACATTTAATCGAATCCATAAACCTAAAAATACTAATAGTGCACTAATCGCGAAAGCTATGCGCCATCCCCATTGGAGAAATTGATCTTCTGCAAGTAATAGCGACAATAGCCCTACCACTCCTGATGCTAATAAAAGACCTATGGCAAGACCAATTTGAGGAAGACTAGCATATAATCCTCGCTTTTTTTCAGGCGCATGTTCGAAAGTCATAAGGACTGCTCCTCCCCATTCTCCTCCTAATGCTAACCCTTGAATCATACGTAAAAGCACCAAGGAAATCGGCGCGATAATCCCTATTTGCCCATATGTTGGTAAAAAGGCCATCAAAGCTGTACTAATTCCCATTATCGTTAGACTCAAGACTAGCATACTTTTACGTCCAATTTTATCTCCAAAATGGCCAAATATTATACCACCGACTGGTCTTACAACAAAACCAGCTGCAAATGTTCCAAAAGCAAGCATCGTGGAAACGAAAAGATTACCTGTTGGGAAATAAAGCTGATTAAATACAATACCAGCTACAACACCATAAAGAAAGAAATCATACCATTCAATTGTCGATCCAATTAAGCTTGACGCTACAACACGCCTAAGCATTTTCTTATCGGGAATAGTCATGATATCCCCACCTCCTATAAATTCAATAGATACTCCAATAAATCAGTTCATGTGGAGTTTCCATGTGTAATTAACATTCATAATTCCATATTTTATATTTGTTTTAACTAATTATGAAAAGATATAGACTTTGAAACTCTATGCTAACTATTGATTTCTCCTTCCCTTAAAATAAAGTTATACAATCATAATTCATTAAAAACAAAGGACTATTTTACCCATCTAAGCAAGAGTGTGTCAAGGGGTTGAGGGAAATTTTCAAATTAACTTAAAAACCAATTTTTGGTAAATATTTTTTTGCAAAAAAGGAATCAATGTATCAAGGATTTTCTGAAACTGATGTCAAACAATATCTACCGTTGAACAAAGGAAAAACACTAAGAAAGAGTTTTGAAAATTATCACCAAAGTGAAAATATTTATATCCGTAAAAAGGTCCAATTTCTCTCAATCTTAATATTGAGAAATTAGACCTTTTCTATGGTAATTTCTTTTAAGTTCTCAAATCCATATTTTTCTGATAATAGTTCAATTTTAAAGTAACCCCTTATTATTGTTGAGCTGCACAATTTTTTAAAAACGTTGTTTTATTAAAATGTCTCCACTTTACCCTTTTGCTTCAAAAATAATAGCTAGTACTGTATCCAGACTCAGGGTTCAGTGGGTTACTTTTTTGAAATGGGGCAATATAAACTTATTGCCAATTTTGCTATGACACGCGGGTATAATTCCCTAAATGGCAATGTATTAAAAATAAGGAGGGCTTATTATAAACGATAACGAGAATTTAAAACATGAAAATCGTAAAGGAAACAATAACATGCAAAACCAAAGAGTATTGGTTGAGTTTTCGGATGGAAATGAATATCAATTTCTCAATAATGTCCACTATAACGAGAAGAACAAAAATCAACAAAATAATCGCAAATAATTGGGCTTATAAGGAATCTGCAGGGGCTGGAGTAAAACAGCCTCTTAAAAAGAATTTTCTCTACATGACATATACTCAATATGTCAATTTGGACATAACATAAAAGCCCAAGTTGGATTAATTTATATCAATTAAAAAAAGTCCATAGTTCTTATGGATATTATAAATATATAAAGATAAACCTATTAGGCGTTTTTATGATAAACTTTGAAACATTACTTCGTCACACATGCATCATAAATTCCCACATTAAGTATTTTTAGAATTGTTAACCTTCTAAGTCCTGCCTTTAAACTTATTTCCCTTTCTTTTAGTTGTACAAGCACTCCTTTATGAATATAGATAAATAGTACATAGCAATCTTTGAAGGAGTGTTAACTTTGGGTATTTTTTTCAGTTATATTCTTTTAGGCTTATCACTTGCGGCACCAATTGGTCCAGTAAACGCAGCCCAACTGGATCGGGGAATCAAAGGGGGATTTTTTCCCGCTTGGTTCGTCGGACTGGGAGCTATTACTGCTGATGCGTTATATATGCTAATTGTCTATATGGGAGTTGTACATGTCCTTGATACACCATTTGTAAAAACATTCTTATGGTTATTTGGAGGATTTGTTTTAATTTATACCGGAATCGAAAGCATAGTAAGTGCTAAGGAAATAAAAGCAAGTCATGAAAGGTCTGCAGAACCCTTATATAAATCATTCTTTGCAGGATTTATCATGTCGATTACAAATCCGTTAACAATCCTATTTTGGTTAGGTATTTATGGTTCCGTACTCGCAAAAACTGCATCCAGTTATGGAGCCCAAACTCTGATTCTATATAGCTGTGCTATCTTTATCGGTTTATTGACCTGGGACATTGTTATGGCTGCAGTTTCAAGTGGCTTCCGTAAATTACTTAACGAACGCATACTTACTGGCATCGCAGTCATTTCCGGTTTGGCACTCATTGGGTTTGGCCTTTTCTTTGGATGGCAAGGGATCTTATTATTAATCGAGCATTAATAGCCCTTAGCCTCCTTCTTCCATTTTCTGTTCATAAAAAATGCGCAAATCCCTATTAAACCAACAATTCCTAGACTGATAAAAAGGCCAGGTCGGTTAGTTTTATCAACCAATGTACCGCTTATACCTGCAAGTAACAATACTATTCCAGCGAAGTATTTAATTCGGTCTTTTAGTTTGTCCTTCTGTAACTTTCTGGCGGATAAGATGATGAATAACCAGTTGTAAAGAAGCATTAAACCTGCACCTGTAGTTATATAGGTGTATATTTTATCTGGAAGTGCCAGAGACATCACGATTGACCCGGCAATCCCTATAATAAGTAAACCTAAGGTAGGTACCGGTACAGCCAACTTCCCATCTTTTGCAAAAAGGGAAGGAGCATCTCCATCCTGAGCTAATGAAACGAGGATAGTAGTTACACCATAGAAAGACCCAACCATGGTTGAGAAACCTGCAACAATCAATGCACCATTGAAAATATGGGGGACAAACCCTAAATCAAAGTCCTCAAGGGCAACGATAAATGGACTTTCCTTCGTATTAAAAACATCCCATGGCACTAAAACTAATGCAAAAACCAAGGCGATAGTATAAATAGTTACTAGCGATAAAATCATTACTTTGCCTGATTTCGGGGCTTCTTTAGGTTGTTTTAGTTGAACGGCCATAAGACCCATCACTTCTATACCTCCGAATGCATAGAAGGCAAAAATCATACTTGCCCAAAATCCCATAAATCCCGTAGGAAAGAGTTCGTTCATGCTACTGGGTATATGTAACTGTTTTACCCCATCAAACAAACCAAAAACAAATGCCCCGGCTATGACTATAAACATAATAATTGCAGCAAGCTTTATCACAGCAAATATATTTTCAATACTCGTTAACTTCTTCGCACCAACCAACAATACAAAAAGACCCAGAATCGCATACCCGATTGCAAATAACCATAGAGGGATATTCGGAAACCAAAAGCGTGAAAAAATAGACAATGCAGTAAGCTGACTACCCATAATTAGTACTTCTGCAAACCAATACATCCATCCAATACTAAACCCGGCCCAGGAACCATAGGCCTGCTTCGCATAAGTACGGAATGCTCCCTTTTCAGGATGGCTTGCCGTTAATCTGGCTAATGCGTCGAAAACAATATATGTTGCGATACCAGCCAAAACGAACGCTATGACGATTGATGGTCCCCCTTGCCCGATACCGATACTTGAGCCCAAAAAGAAGCCAGTACCAATCGTACAACCAACCCCAAACAAAGATAATTGCCACCATTTCATATTGTTCTCTACCTTTTTTGACTCTGCCATGTTAATCCTCCTTATATATACACCCTTATATAATCCCCCATATTCAGAAATAAATTTTGTAATATTTCTATGTATAGTAAAGGGCTCTAAATGTTATTTAAAAACGCTTTGGTCCCTGTAACAAAAAATAAACAATTCATAAGAAATCCGACAACCAAACAAAACCATCAAAAATTTTAATGAAATCATAATGTTTTTTTAAACTTCTCTTACTTTTTTACGGTAACCTGGAATTATAATCCTGAAATGGGGGAATTTATATAAGATGTTTTACGTTGGATGTTAAATTGCAGGAAAAGAAAATTGAAAATCCAACAGATACTTTATGTAAGGGTGGGACGTACATTGGAAATAAATAATATTGCAGGAATCGGTGACGAAATTTCATTTAAGTCTGGTGTAAAGGGGATTGTCGAAAAGATTTATCAAAATTCAGTGATTGTAACGGTTACTGAAAATTCTACCGATTTAGAGTTTGAAGGAGATAAGACAGTGGTTGGACATAAAAATTATGAAATTATCTGATAGGTAATAACATGTAAAAGGCGCTTTCCCAATACTGGAAAGCGCCTTTAATCTAAGAATTAAATTCGACAACAGTTATTTATTTCTTTGGATTGTTATCTATTGTCCTGTACATAATTAAAACTCTAACTTTTCGGGGGTACACCTAAAGTGGTTTTTAATCCCGTATTGCTCCCGCCTCACGGGAAGTCATTGCACCTTGTCCTTCGCTCACATCTTTTTGGATTTCCTGTTTTACTTTTTTAGTATCAGTTCCGGCAAATCCTGGTTTCATACTCGAACTCAAATTATTTTTCACTTGTTGATCTTGTCTCATATACAAATCCTCCTTTATTATTATACAATCTTATGATTTACAAAAAGCACGAAGGATAACCCAAGGATTTGAGCAAAGCATAAAACATTTTCTTAGTAGATGACTATACGAATTACCTCGACTGACTTTTTCGCTGTTTAATGAGGAATATAGAGATTTGAAAGACCAGTTCATCATAGCCCTTCTCTACATTTACCCTCAAAATATTATGACTCTTTCATACCAATCCCAGAGAATCTATCGCACATATTATTGGAATTATATTATAAAAAGGCATAGACAATTACCACTATGTTGAAATACTTTAGAACACTTATAAGTTTTAATATATCTTTAGTATGTATAAAAATAGTGAACATAAAAGTCCAGGGAATCGTTTGATATCCTGCGAAAACGCAAACCAAAGATACAACAAAAACTCTATTGGAAGGTGATTGAAAAGTCATACCACAATTTCAATGAACTTGTGGTATGACTCCACATCATAGATTTTTTGATAATGCAGGTTCTTCGTACTTGCCTTCTCTCCGATCATTAGTCTTCTGTAAAATGAAGAATCTTTTCCACTTTATGTATTTCTTAAACTTTCTATAGTGTTTCATGAAATTTCCATCATACATCACAGCTATGTATTTTTGGTAAGAAGTCATTTTACTTTTATCAAATGAGTACATAGGTAATCACTTTTCTTTAAATAACATGATGTAAAATATAATACTATACATTGATTCAAGAGATGTGAAAACCGGAACAATTCTTTTTAGGCTGAATTTACAAGTTGATACCCTTTTTGCTCAATTAATGTTCAGATTATTATTTCTTGAAAAATAAACAAACGAGGGAACATGATTGCTCTCTATTTATTATGTCGGTTCATTTTATTTGGAATTAAGTGGAATTTTATAGTTATAAATTATGGAACAATTTCATAAACAGTACCTTGGTTAAGATCAGTCACTTTCATAGATCGATATACCCCTAAATACAGTCTTGTTTGATCAAGATTCGTTCCCAAAGTAACATAATAAGCTGACACGGACCCAAAATTATAATCGGTTTCAATAACACTATAATCATTTAGTTTGCAATCTGCACTTACCCTGGTAAAAGCCAATCCCCCTCTAATCGGCTGAGATTCTGTTGCAAGATCGGTAAAAACGACGCTTCCTGTTAAATTTGGGATTTCATTCCCCATGTAGGCTTGCACTCCTGTAAGTGCAGTTCCTCCAAACTTATCGGGTCGGGGATCTTTATGATAATAACTAGTGATTGGGTGAATACGCTTCACCGAGGAAATTATTGCTTCATTGAAATATGCAATTGTTTTCTCATCCAAAGCCGGGTTTGTAGTGCATCTCCTTATGAAAGAAGTGGGAAAAGCACCTTCCCATCCCCGCCAGCCAAAGTTAATAATTCCTTCTAGGTCAGGTGTAGGTTTCATTAAAGAAGCTTGAATAAGCTGAGTAACCGGTATTGGTTTATACTGAACGAATGAAAAAATCGACTCTACCAAATCCTGTCCGACATTTCCGACATATTTAATATACTGATTATAAAACCTTTGAAATGAAATGCCCGGTATATTGCGAACACCTTTGGCAATTACCGTCAGCGTTTCCTGAATAGGTACAGGAAGTTCATTAAAGCGTGTGACTACGGGCGGATTATTGATAAATGTATTCTTCGCTACATCAATCTCAATAATTTTACCAGCGATTTCCATATCGTCCTGACTTAAATTAAATGGATCGTAGCCTGAACCACCATCTCCGGTAGTTAACACGAGGTTTCCGGTTTCAGGCGAAAAGTTTAAGCTATTTACACCGTTATGATTAAAAAATGGTCTTCTTATATTAAGTAATGTTCGCCGTTTTTGAGGACTGCCATTCGTTTGTAAACCCCATTCTTCAATGGTATCAATATGATCATATTGAGTTTCTCTATTTGTCCATCTTAGTTTTAAAGTTCGCGGATCACACGGGTTAGGCTTAAATGGTTCAGAGAGAGCACCTGGACCCTGTGTTCCTGCTACTGAATAATGAAGATAAAACAGACCATTATAATAAAATTCCGGATGAAACGCTAACCCTAAGAGTCCCCGTTCATCATATCCACTACTAGAAACACCTTGTTCAGAAGTACCAAGTTTTATGATTTGCGGACGAATGTCTATAAAAGTCCTTATAGTCCCGTTTCCTATGTAGAAGATTTCTCCTACCTGGGTTGCAATAAATAATCTTTCAGTTGAGTCACCAGGAAGTATCGCTGTTTTCAAAACAGTGGGTAAGTTTATTTTACTTACAATGGGCTGTAAACTAACCTTAACTTTTATCAACTAATTTCACACCCCTTCTAAATTGTTTCCTTTTAAAAGAATATGATTCGAACTGTTCCATTAGTATCAATTTAGGGGCCGAACATTTCGGAAATTCACATAATATCATACACATATATAGAACAATCTCTTTGTCAACATCTTAATACGAGTTTTAAGCTTGAATCCGTATTTTTGTCAGTTGTCCTTCATATATAACATCTAAGGTTCTAATTTCTGAAGTATCTTATGTACCAAAAAAGGATGGAGTAATAAAGTTTTTGTGCTGTAAGAAGAGAAGGAGGACCCCATGAATTGGTTTAGCATTTTGTCACATGAATCATACGAGCTCCACCATCATTTTAAAAGGTTTTCTCATTCTAAAAAACTCGTATTAGCCGCCCTTTTGTCTGCAATTGCAGCTATCCTGCAGTCAACCGGAAACTTTCTCCCAGGGATCGGTTATTTCATCAGTCCTTTTGCCACTCTCCCTATCCTGATTTGCATCATTATATCTATTCCCTTTGGGCTTCAAAGTTACGTTTTAACATTTCTTTTACTGATTCTGATCCAGCCTGGAGAATCTTTCGTTTTCCTGTTTACAACAGGGGTAGTTGGTTTAGGAATTGGAATAGCTCTTCTTATTGTAAAAAGGCGAATTGGCATCATCGTTTTTACGTCTATATTATTAACCGGCGGGATTTGTTTTCTTCTGTATATTGTCCATTTCCCTGTTTTAGGTCCAGTTGCCAGTACGTCTCCTTCATTAAAAGTTATAGGATTTATTTACATTTTTTCTTTTATGTATAGTTGGATATGGGCTGAATTAAGCAGGTTGATCTTTAAGAAATGGTCCAAATTGATGGTAAAATATAGGTGAGTTTGGGGTTTATTGCCAAGAATATGAATTTCTTTATAAATGTAAAAAACATATAAAAGTGCCAGGGAATTGTTATTCCCTGACACTTTTATATTCAATTCTAATTATTTATCATCATTTCTCTTATACTTTCGTTCACTTTGTGAATCATTCTTAGTCTTAAATTTCCTCTTTTCATCTTCCATTTCTATTTTCAGATCTTCTAACGGTATAGGATCAACAAATTCCTGACCTTCTTCAAAAGCATTCCGTTTTTTCTCTTTTGGTGATTTTTTATCTTTATTATTCATATTTTTCACCTCAGATATATCGTTTAGTATTATATATCCTTTACTTATAAGTATTAAACATCTATCCGTGACCTAACGCATGTTTTTTGTTATCCTATAGATTCAAAGGAAACCTTTATGGAGGGTTAAGCATGAGAGAATTTAAAAAGCTGAACAACATCGATATGATCGATTGTTTTTTAAAAGATAACACACTTTCATTTCTCTATATATCACGTCCAAATTGCAGTGTATGTCATGGACTGCTGCCACAGGTTCAGCTATTAATGACGAAATACCCCAAGATTAAACTTGGCCATATTAACGCAAATGAAGTGGAAGAAATCGCTGGTCGTTATTCTATTTTTACCGTTCCTGTATTATTGCTTTTTGTTAAAGGAAAAGAGTATGTACGTGAAGCACGAATTGTACACATGGATCTGCTTGATGAAAAAATTAATAAAATATATGATAATGTGCTTTGAAAATCATCTGGATACCCAGTAAATTTTAGCACTTGTAAAAGCAATGAAAACTATTCCTCAAAGCTCACCTGGAACAGATCTGATGTGAGATAGTATTTTCTCATTGAATTCTATTATTTCAATACAGAAAACTGCGCACCAATCCATGTTCTAACCGGTTAAGATGTAAAGCACCAGCCCTAGCGACTGGTGCTTTACAATTAGGATATTCAATCACAAAACTTTACTTAAAAACGACTTCGTCCGCTCTTGCTGTGGGTTTTTAAACAGCTCTTTTGGAATGTTTTCTTCGACGATGAGACCTTCATCCATAAAAATAACTCTGTCGCCCACTTCTTTTGCAAACCCCATTTCATGTGTGACAACAACCATTGTCATTCCTTCCATTGCAAGCTGTTTCATAACCTCTAAAACTTCACCGACCATTTCTGGATCCAATGCTGATGTAGGTTCATCGAAAAGCATGATTTTCGGCTGCATTGCTAGCGCTCTTGCAATCGCGACCCGTTGTTTTTGTCCACCTGAAAGTGAATCTGGATAAGCATTCTCTTTTTCAGCAAGCCCTACCTTCTTCAAAAGCTCTCGGGCATTTTGTGCCGCTTGGTCCTTTGAAACCCTCCTAACTTTTAGCGGAGCAAGCATGATATTTTCGAGGACCGTTTTATGCGGAAAAAGGTTAAAGTGCTGGAATACCATCCCTACTTCTATGCGAACTTTATTAATATCCACTTTTTTATCAGTCGTGTCTACACCTTCAATGTAAATATTACCGGATGTGATTGTCTCTAGTTGATTGATACATCTTAAAAATGTTGATTTCCCTGATCCTGATGGTCCGATTACTACCACAACCTCTTGCGGTTTAACTTTTACATTAATATCCTTTAACACTACATTATGTCCAAACGACTTTTTTAAATTCTCAACTTTAATCATACTGTCTTCAGCCTTCTTTCAAGCAGATTAAGTAGGGAACTTAAGGTAATCGTGAGCACTAAATAAATGAATGCACTCGCTAAATACGGCTCCCATACTTTAAAATATTGGCCGCCCATTGCTCTTCCCCAATACATTAATTCGGGGGCAGCAATAACTGAGAGTAATGATGAATCCTTCAATAAAACAATAAACTCATTTCCAAGAGGCGGGACCATTCGTTTAAAAGCTTGCGGTAAAATGATATAACGCATTGCTTGAGAATGGGTCATGCCAAGTGATCGTGCCCCTTCCATTTGTCCTCTATCAATTGACTGAATACCTGCACGAAAGATTTCTGCAATATATGCTGCTGCATTTAAGGATAAGGCAATTACTCCCGCAATAACTGCATTTGTTTCCCCCGCAAATAATGGAACTACTCCAAAATGGATTAGGAAAATTTGAACCAATAACGGTGTTCCACGAAATATTGTAATATAACAATAAAACAGAGAGGATAATATCTTGTTACTAATAATACGGCCTAGTCCTATAAACAATCCTAACACTGATCCAAGGATGATAGATCCTAAAGAAAGGCCAATTGTGAGCAATGTACCTTGCAATAGATATGGTAAGTATTCAATAATAATATCCCAACGAAAGGTCATTGAGACCCTCCTTCCTTATGAACGATTTGTAGTATTTATTTCTTCATCTCCCACAGATTTAAAAATTGCGTAACTTTATGTACCATAAGTTACGCAATTTTTGCCTACTGCTGTTCTTTTAACGTTTCAAGATTCGGCTCTACTCCAAACCATTTTTCATAGATTTCAACATAAGTACCATTATCATAAAGAGTATTAAGAGCTTGGTCGAACTCCGCTTTTAATTTGCTACCTTTCGGAAACATAAAACCATAGAATTCCTGTTCAAAACTACTGCTATCTTCTACAACTTTTAGCTTTTGATCCGAATTGTTTTTGACGTACTCCTCAACAACCGTGTTATCCGCAACTACCGCTGCTGCTCCACCCTGAAGCAATTCTTGAATTGCAATATTATTATCCTCAAACTTTTTGATATCTTTATGGTTTTTACCAAGCAATTTTTCAACTGCTTCAGATCCAGTTGTACCTGTTTGAACAGCGACAATATGACCTTTTAATTCTTCTCCTGATTGAATTGCGCTATCTTCTGGAACCAAGATTTTATTTGTAGATAAGAAGTATGGGTGTGAAAAATCAAAGGTTTGTTTTCTTTCATCATTAATAGTAATCGCACCAATAGATAAGTCAGCTCTATTAGACTCTATTTCTACAAAAATAGGATCCCAACCAACATGTTCAATCTCCACTTCATATCCTGTTTCTTCAGCTAGTGCATTGATTAAATCAACATCAAAACCAACAATTTTATCTCCATCAAAATACTCAAATGGTGCATAAGCTGCATTTGTCACAATTCGTAGAGAGTTTTTTTCAGACGATTCTTCTCCCTCTGTTGATGTTGCGTCTTTACTGCTGCTAGTTCCACAAGCTGATAGTATCAACAGGAATGTAGAAATAATCACGAAAAACAAGAATGACCTTTTTTTCATTTTACTTCCCCTTTTCACAATCAGAATATTATTGAATTAATCATATTTATGTAAATATTAATAATATATGAATAGTTCTACATTTGTTTGATAAACATTGCAATATATTTACCAAACAAAAACTGATAATCTATTTTACAATATAGTAACAAGAACTAATATCGTCTATTCCCCTCAGAAGTCTACCTTCCACAAACGTTCTTTGCATACAGTGATATATTGCTAGCTGCCAATACAAATTTATCATAAACATCTGATCAAACTCGTAAGTCTTTTGTAGTATTTTAAGTTATTTATTTTCCAAGCAGTCCAGGTACAATGCAAAGTTAACTAACACATAATACTTAAAATCACTCTTATCTTCTTAAAATGAAACATATTTCCCCAGAAGTTATTGTCCTTAAACTCATTCCTTATCAACTGGGGATTCGATATGGTCTTTGTATGTATCAATGTAAACTGCCCCATTTGTTCCAAGAACTGCGTAAAAAACGTCATTAATGGATAATCCTCGTTTTTGAATTTCAACTTGTAACCACTTATGATTCAGATTGTTCTCTTTTAAATTACTTTCAACAATATGCCCGTCCATAATCAATTCAATAGGAAGCTTCGATTCTGGTGCAGTAAATATCCCTATATCCTGTTTTGTCACATGGCGGAAATTCGGTTTTTTTTGAACGGATAACGTTCCATTTGTTTCCAAAACCGCAAAAAGAACTTCACTGATTTCAAATATGTCCTTTTCTCTTAACTGTTGATTGAGATAATCCAGTGTGTACCGCATTTTTTTCATATTGCCCTCTAATATTTTTCCGTTTTCAATCACAACGGTGGGATTGCCTGCCAAAAACCTACGAGTTTTAATTCCCTTCATCGACATATAAGCCGCTACAAAAAGAATCGCAATCATAATGGCGAATGATATGAGCACGTTATGAAATTTTAATGAAGTATTAAAAGCAAGATTAGCAGCAATTGAACCAAGTGAAATGGAAGCGACAAAATCGAAAATTGTCATTTTTGATATGGTTTGTTTTCCTAAAATTTTGGCCCCTATCAATAATATGCAGAAGGAGCCAATACTCCTTAGGATTACTTCCAACTGTTCAGCCATGTGAAATCCTCCGTTTCTAAATATGTTAAATATGGATAAGATTTAATAAAGTGTTTAACCCTTTTCGAATACAATTCAAAAAGAATTAACAATAAGCGTATTCAAAGTATGCTCGTATACTCGAGGTTTAAAAATAGTATCGATAATGAACCATTAACAATCCAATAAAAACGACGCCAACAGCACCTAATATAGATGGTGAAGGAGATAATGCCTGCAATAAATGAAATCCACCACGTCAATTTAAGGAGGAGATATCATTTTTCTTTCGGTGAATTCAGCCATAGGTTTCCCCATATATTTATTAGTATTAAAAAATATATGTGAACACTAAATTACGACATTTTCTATTGTTGTATTATATGGCATCAAATATATACAGGATTCCCTTGACTTTGGCAATGCATTAAATAACTTTTAACGTGGTTACTCTTAATCTCCTCAACATTTAGAATCTCATTTCATGGCAATAATCAGTAAAACCACCTAATAAAACTTTGTAATTTTGAATATTTACCTCTGTGGTATTCTTATATTTGCGTTCACCTTTCACAACTAAAAAGACTACCTCCTTAGGAAGTAGTCTTCTCAATACTAAATGTTTACACAATGCACTGGTTCAAAGAATTGGCGATGATAAATTACATCATGCCGCCAAGTAAAAATTTCTATGAGCAAAAATATGAGAATTATAACACCAGCAATTTATCTTTCATTAACAATGAATGCCCCAATTCGATAAATGAGGCAAGTTCAATTAATAAATCCATATTTTTAAGTAAGATGTTCTGTAACACCATCCTTTAACCATTTTGCTGTCAATGTTTCTGCATTTAACATTTCTTCTGGTGTGCCTTCAAATAGAATATGTCCGCCTTTTTTTCCTCCTCCTGGACCTAACTCTATTACCCAGTCACTCGCTGCTATAAAGTCTAGATTGTGTTCGATTATTATAACGGAATTACCTCTGTTTACAAGATTTTGAAATACTTCTAAGAGTATTCCGTTATCCTTTTTGTGCAGTCCTAAGGATGGTTCGTCTAATAGGTAGATTTGTCCCTCTTTCTGTATGTGGCTAGCAAGTTTAAGGCGTTGGACTTCTCCTCCGCTTAGAGAACTTGTCGTCTGTCCTAAGGTTAAATATCCTAATCCTACGTCTTTAAGCGTATTCACTCTTTTTATGATTTTATGTTCTTTAAAATAGTTCATAGCCTCTTCTATTGTTAAATTTAAAATCTCAACTATATTTTTATCCCGATATCGATATAATAGTGTTTCGTCTGAATATCTCGTTCCATTACATGCTTCACAGCGAAGAGTCACTGGATCTGCGAATGCTACGTCTGGCGTTGTGACTCCTTTTCCTTTGCAAATAGGACATGCTCCTAAGGAGTTAAAGCTGAATAATCCCGCTGGTTGTCCTGTTTCTTTCGAAAATATTGAGCGAATGTCATCCATTATTCCCATATATGTGGCTAGTGTCGAACGGTTCGAGATTCCTATACTACTCTGTCCAACCTTTATGGTTTCTGGATACTTTTTAGTGAATGCTTCCAACATTAAGGAGCTTTTACCTGAACCAGATACTCCGCATATAGAGACTAAGACGTTTTTAGGAATATTTACGCTTATATTTTTTAAGTTATTGTTAATTGCACTTTTTATTGTAAAATAACTTTCTATATTTCTTGGATTTTTGTTTATCAATAGCTTGTGGTTTAGGTTTGTTGCGGCTTTAGATTTATTTAGCCCTTCTAATTTCCCTTGATAGATAACTTCTCCTCCATTTACACCTGCTCCTGGCCCCAACTCTATGATTTCATCCGCTGCTTTTATTACAGACAGATCGTGTTCAATAACGATAACGGTATTATGTTGGGATTTTATACTTTTTAGCATCTGTATTAACATATCCACTTCTTCCGGATGGAGTCCCGCACTCGGTTCGTCGAAAATGTATGTGATGTTGTTTAGGCTGCTCCTTAAATGACGAGCGATTTTTACCCTTTGAGCTTCTCCACCGGATAAGGTTCCCATTTTTCTTGATAAACTCAAATATCCTAATCCCATTTCAACTAGTTGAATGATATGTGGAATTGTTTGTAGTGCGATAGATTTTCCCATAGGATCTTTTATCCTCTTTAGTTCTTCCAGTAGTTCTGTAAGCTCTAATTGGTCATATTCTGCGATATTTAAACTATTTATTCTACATTCTAATACCTTTGGGTTTAGGCCTGAACCTTGGCAAGTTGGGCATAAGAATTGAGTTGATACGGCTAAGACGTCATCTTGGCTTACTTCTTTTAGTTTTGAGATATCTCTATTGATATAAAGGCGTGTAAATCTGGGCAATAACCCATCCCAATCATGTCTTTGAGGTCCGTTTTTTGTGTGAAACGGTGCATTGACTTTTTTACCTTTTGGGGGACCATATAATAGCAGATTACGTTTTTCTTCTGAGTAGTCCCTTATTGTTTTATCCGGATTGAATAATCCGCAGGTCATCATCCATCTGCCTTGCCAACCTGAAGGTGATAATGGCTTAAATTTCACTGCATAATCTCGAAGTGACTTATCGAAATCAATTATCTTATTTTGGTCTGGCGCAATGACCTCCCCAAATCCACTACATTCTGGGCATCTGCCAAAGGAACTTTGGCTTGAAAATTCGTGTGCAGAACCTATTGATGGTTTTCCTATTCTTGAAAACAAAAGTCTAATTAATGGATTTATATCCATATAGGTGCCAACTGTTGAGCGAGAATTGCCCCCGATAGGTCTTTGCTCTACTACTACAACCGGGCTTAAGTTTTGCATCAGGTCAGCATGAGGCCTTTCGTACCTTGGCATTTGATATCTAACATAGTGAGGATAGTTCAAAGTCATTTGTCTTCTGCTTTCTGTTGCTAATGTATCAAAAACAACCGAGCTCTTTCCTGAGCCTGAAAGACCAGTAAATACGATGATTTTTTCTTTCGGTATATTTAAATCTACATTTTTTAAGTTATTTTCTTTAAGCCCTCTTAAAATGATTTCATCTTTTATTTCTGACACATTATCATCCTTTCTGATTTTATTTACTAAGAAAGCGCCAAAGATACTTTAGACTCCATCAATCAGTCGCTTTTGAATAAAGTCTTACACCCTCCCCATTTTCTCAACTTTTTCGTATCACTTGATCTGCAAAACTTTTTATTAATACAAAGCATAAACCCTTGTAAAATAAAATCAAGGGATGCCCCCTGATAGTAAAGGGTATCCCTGTTTTTCTTAGAACCTACCTCAAACGCTCTTTCAAAACTTTATTCTCAAGCTAAAATGAAAACCCGCTTGTAAACAACTCTCAAAAAACCTGCCCTACCTTCGCTTAACTCCGCCCCGAAATGGCATTTGTAAAAGCCATGAAGACTCTCCCCCAAAAAGTTTAGATGGAACTGAATCTGCTGGTGAAATTAGAGGCCAAATTATCCATTCACAGATAAACTTAAACTTCATGCAAAGTGGTTTCTACAACTCGTAACCTGTGATAAATTGGGACGGTTCTCTAGACGAAGGGCCACAAGGACATGGTTGAAGTGACCTACTCTAATCTCTTTAAAGTGGTCTTAAGTGCCTGTCCCCGTGGTCCTCTTTCAATTGAAATTTTATCAAATTGCCTTATTAATATTACCCTAACAAATTATCAATCTTTAGAGTAGGTGCAAAAAACTACATGTATGAAAGGAATAAGAGATAGCTAAATTTAAAAGGTTCTAAATCATAAATCCTTCTAATTTAAGAATGATTCACTAATATTTTCCTTTTCTATGTTTACCAAAAGGGAAAAAGTGAAACAGTAAAAATGAACAACTAAAAGGAGTGTTCCTATGACAACCTATAATAAACTCGTACGTGACCGTATTCCGGAGATCATCGAAGACTCCGGTAAAGATTGTAAAACAGAAACACTAAATCAGGATCGTTATATTTTGGAACTGAAGAAAAAATTATTTGAAGAAGTAGAAGAATACCAGCATGCAGCAACAAAGGAAGATGCATTGGAAGAGATCGCTGATCTATTAGAAATCATCAATACTTTGGTGAAAGATGTTCACGGATCTTCCATGGAAAAAGTAGAAGAAATTCGTTCTCTTAAAGCTGAGAAACATGGAAGCTATGTAGAAAAAGTCTTTCTTTTAGAAGTTGAAGATTAGATATGAAGGTGTTTTTTTAAGAGATTCCACTTTGTTTAGGGGAATCTCTTTTAGTACTAAATTTGCAGATTTTTAACCAGACGATTTTGTATGATTTTATTACAACTTTCTAAGTTTACGCCCCACATGATAAAGAACAGAAAAAAGAGGCTTACAATAAGTTTAGTAACTTAGTGAAAGACCTCTCCAAAAATTTTATAACCCGTAAATAATTCACATAACCATCATTATATGCGAGGACCTTTTTCTGTACCTTTAAAAATATAATCATCGGTGAGTTTTTGAATAATTATCATCCAAAGACAAAATAAAATCCACCAGCACCTCCTGATACTCTCTCACTGAATCAACATCAACCATTTCGTTCTCCCCATGCCAGTCGCTGCCAACAGGCCCAAATTCTACGGCCGAACCTCCGTACTCGGTGAAAAACTGACCATCGTTGGAACCGTGTTGACCGAAAATGTTTACTTTTTCGAGCTGGGTAATTCGCTTAATTGATTCGCCCAATGCTTCTACATAAGGATTGTCTGCTTTTGTTTTGACCGGATTATTGAGCATATGAGTTGTTACGGTGCTGTCTGTTATTGCCTGAATCTGTTGAACGATATCCTCAGGAGATTGGTCTGGCAGATATCTGATATCCAGAGAAATTTCACATAGATCGGGTACCTTATTATAGACGGTTCCTCCTTGAATTTTCGCGAGATTGATAGATGGCCGATTAAACATAGGGGTGCTTTCTTGTGCAAAAGGAAGCTCTAAAATTTCTTCATAGAGACTAATCGCTTTGGTGATTGCATTCGCGCCTTCCCATGGACGACTCCCATGAGCAGGTTTCCCCTGGACGATAATATCGAGCTGAAGCACGCCTTTAGATTGGATAGCAATCCCCATATTTGTTGGTTCACCACAAATAATAAAATCTCCCAAATAGCCTTTCTCTGTTAAATATTTGGTTCCGTTAATGCCGCCGGTCTCTTCGTCTGGAACGATTTGAAGCATGACCCGGGATGTTAAGTCACTGTCTTTCAATTGTGCTGCTGCCAACATGGATGCAGCGACTCCTGCTTTCATATCGACTGCACCGCGGCCGTACATTTTTCCATCTTTGATATAGGGTTGGAACTGCCTTTCCTCTGCTTCAATAACATCGATATGTCCGTTTAATACGATCGTTCGATCACCTTGACCTATTTCACAAACGAGCATGTGAAATCCTTGATTCTCTAATTTTATTACGGGGAGACCGTGGTCTGTTAACCACTGTTCACAATAGGAAATTGCTTTGTTCGCACCAGCTTTAGTAGAGCTGTCTATTTTTATTAGCTCTTCTAATAAGGGGATTGGATCGCTCATTTTATCCCTCCTGTATTTATTAAAGCTTCATCAAATGTTTCACTTTGAATGTTATTCTTCAAGTGCTTGCCTCACCTTTTGTTTATTTATTGGAACAACAATATCATGTCGTGCTAGCTCGATATCAGGTTTTTGATGCAGCCAAGCCTCTTGTACCTCTTTCCCAGCGGTTAGTGCTATAATCGCAGCTGGAATATCCGCTCCTGCTAAATGGGTAAATGCATAGCCGCCGCCAAATCGGGGATTGATGTCAATAACGTAATAATCGGTACCATTGAAATAAACATCCGTGTTCATATAACCTGCATGGCCAAAGCTTTCGCCTAATCGCTGTGCGATGTCTGTTAATTCCGGGATATTTACCGTAATGCACCTGTCAATATCTCCGCCCCTCATACCTAATTGCTTCCGAGCGAAACAGGTAAGAAAACGGCCATTTAAATCGTTAAACATATCGACACTAAATTTATCTCCTACTATCACTTCCTGAATAATGACATTGTCCTCAGGTTCTTTGGATGTCGCGTCATCCAATGGGCTTTCTTTAATCTTTCGAACGGCATGCTGATAGGCAAATTCCATATCCTCTACATTATCGATAATTTCAATGCCTATTGAAGCCGATCCATTACGGGGCTTCACGATTAACGGAAAGGATACTTCTTGTTTTTCCAATGCCTTCTTTGCATCTTCAACAGTAAAATAGGAGAGCGGAGTCTTAACGTCCAGCGGATCCAGCAGCTCCTGGTACTTTCCCTTGTCCCTTACTTTTTCGACAATATTGGAATCTGGTGCGAATACAGATACACCTAATTCCTCCAGTTCTTTTTTATGTGCAGATATATCCGGTACTTCCCAATCATTTAATGGGACGAGACAGTCCACATGATGTTTCTTACAAATCTCAATTATTGCTTCCATATAATTTGTATCTGTTTGCTGTGGAATTACATAGTTTTCGTTCCCTGCTTGGAGCGATGGGGCATTATATTCAGGATCTGCAGCAATTATTTCCCCGTCGATGCCAGCATCTTTTAAAGCATCCTGAAAAAATCCTACAAAGTCAATTCTTCTCGCAGTTGATGTCAATAAGATGTTCATTTATTCTACTCCTCGCTATTTAAATCATTTTTTAAAAGATAGATACTAATATTTACCCTTCAAGTTAAAATTTAATCTTCCTATTGTAATTCCTGCAAAGAGGAAACCTGTGATTTTAGATTAACAGTTAAACATGCTTTTATTTCAAGTTTCAGCTTTGTTCAAATCAAAGCTCTATTTTTATCTATCTGAGATATTTATGTAGTATCTGTCTTCTATTCTTTTTCTTGTTTACATATTAGGAAATCGGGTACAAATCCAAATATAATGAGCAATAGAAATAGGAGGGATTTATCTATGGCTACAAAAGAACTTGACCTTGCCATGCATGAAAAATTAGAAGTACACGAAATATTGTTATTTAAAACGTCCTGTTTAAAGAAAGGCACAGCTATGCTAGAACTTGTAAAAGATAAAGATTTAAAGAAGATATTAAAAGAAGATGTTGAAGCATCCACTAACTCGGTCAAAGAACTATCAAAAATTTTGAAAAAGGCATAGAAGGAGGATATACATGGCTACTAAAACGGAAAAGTTAAATAATATTAAAGAGATTATTGATGACCAAACAATCGCAACTGACCTGCTGCTGTCTGCTAAATCCGGTGTAAGATCATTGGCAGTAGCTATTACAGAGACAGCAACACCTGAAGTTAAAAAAGTATTAAAAAAAGAATTAGAAATCGCGATTGACCTGCATGATAAAATTGCACAATTCATGATAGAAAAAGAGATGTATCATGCATATGATATCAAAGAACAAGTTTCTCAAGACCTCCAAAATGGGAAAAAGGCTCTGAAAATAGGAGGATAACAATAGTTAATAATTCAGCCTAGAAAGCGAATTTAATATGTAAATAAGGTGAGAAAAAGGTCATGAGTTAGACTCATGACCTTTAAAACGTTGAGACATAATGGTTTTAGATGCTTGTTACATCCTGCCGCCCATTAATGACTATCTAAAACAGAGAAAAAATATGAGCATTTATTAAATAGTTGTTAACTAATTAGATAACTGAAAAAAATGTATGATAAGTAGCTTTTCCTCAATATTAAACTCTATTAGCTGTGCAAGCTTCCCCTCAGCCAAGGACGAGGACGATAGGGACCAATTGGGATTTGGATTAGGCTAGTCTTTCCTTTTTGATTCATTTTATAGAGTTCATCACTCAAATTCGCGTCAAATCCGAGAAGCGGGTGCCCTCCCATCCCAAGAGCTGATGCAGCCAAAAGCAATCGTTGCACGAGCATGCCTGCTTCCATCTGTTGGATTCGGTAACCCCTGTATCCTAGTTCTGTTTTATAGAATTCCTTATCACCAGCTACATGCAGGCAAAGTGGCACTTGGAGCAAATTCACATTATCCAGAGACATTCCAGTCTGCAAATGGAGTCGATGGTCTCCAGGGCATATTTCTCTTAATATATGCTTTGCGCTGTCATAATAGTAAGCCCCATTTGAAATACCTTCGACATTATATAAACAGCTGTGAATTGTTACACGAGGGCCATTACTCCTATATGCTTCATCCAAATCATTTCTGTATGAAAAAGAAGCCGTTGCCTCTTGAAGAAGGGTGGCCAGTTGTTGTTGACTAACCTTCCCTAAATTGAAATCCATGTCGGGAGAAAATCGGTTCCCGCAAGCCTCGGCCAGATCATACGACAGGGGCTTTACTTGAGGCAATGCCATCGTACGCTCCACACGTTCAGGAACTTCCCTTCCCACGATCACCCGAAATGAAGATGTGGAATCCAGTTTAGAGGCTTCATTCATAGCAGTTATCATCGGATATTCTCTGACACTAAGTGACCGCTCGATATGTTCTGGTTGAATTGCTGGCAGCTCTTGTTTCAATTCTTCCGATATAATATTTTTGTATAGATCCCTTCCGTTAGCAGACCAGATAGTGGCTTCCACCGATAGCGGGATTACACTATATACGCTCTCCTCCAGTTCCGATAGTCCAAGCAGATGATTGATTGCGTTATCAAGAAATTGAAAGTACACACCTGACGCGAAGCCAAACCTTTTCGATACCTCCATTAACTGTCCAATCAGCACACCAGCATCCAACCCTTGAAGTCGATACGCAAAGTTGTTGTATTTAAAGAAATTTTTCCAGAACATTGTCGACACAAAGACAATACCAAAACACGAGGAGATGTCACACCGATTGCCCAAAGCCCTGGCTAAATAGGAATCGAAATTCCCTTCCCTCAGTAACACCAGACTATGGTGTGCTACATCATAATGATATACTCCATCTGGGAGTCCCTCTACCTTCAAATACACGTACAATTCGTTAGGATACAGCGCCCCGCCAGAAGGAGCAAACCGCCGATACGACTGCAAAGGGAAAGAATCTTGTTCTGTGGAATCCTTTGGAAAGACGGATTGGCTCAATTGAGTAAAACCGAATACATACCAGAGAAAATGACCGACTCTATTCAGGTCCAGTCTTGCGGGAGGTTCTCCTCCAGTAAGCGTCAGCGGTACTTCCGTGGACAATGGAACAACCGGTAATCCACGATAGAGTTTATATGCAAGAGGTGCATCTTCCCAATTCACTTCCCAGTTCGGCTGATTTGCCTTATCAATATTAAAATGAAGGTTATGCAAAAATTCTTCCAGACTCATCCTCTACCTCCTAATCACTGGTTAAGGAAACGGGTGTGGATATGGATTGAGTTGTTCTGGTGTCAATGGTTTATTCGTAAACCTTAGCTCCATAGGGACCTGGAGTACCCTCTCAAGCCCAGTCAGACGAGTAAGGTGATGCCCGAATGTCATCGGCAGCATCCCCGGAATCAGTACTTTTACGCAATGTAATCTGTTTCGTATCGTTTCCGGTGTCGACTGGTCTACTATAATTACATCTAGGTTTAACTGACGGAACACCTGAAGTATGTCTTGCAAATCATCGGTAAGATCCGTATGATTCGACTTCCACTTAAACTCCTCCTTAAACGTCCGCATTGGGTCATTGTTGTCAAGCAAAAAACTTAAGCGCTCTTCTGCTTGCGGCAAACCGTAAAGCATGCCGTGGTCACTCATCTGTCTAACTAAGGAAGAATCATGCAGCATTCTTTCATATTCCTCCTGGTTCTCCTCAAAATTTTCATCAAGGTTCAGCATCATGCCGGCAAGCTCGTGAACTGCGCTTTTCACCGCCCGTACCGGATCCAGATGAGCTCCGGCTGCACAGATGAGATTCAATCCCTTTTCCTTTCTGTTTTTAGCCATTGCCCAAATACTTGGAATACCATGTTCCATCGTGGAATTATACAAATACAAATCATACCCAGCAACCGCTCGCATCCGTTCGACCATTAATTCCAACTCCTGGTCGTCAGCTGTAAAAGGATCCAGCCGCGGAAGATTCAGCTTCGCGTACCATGTCATCAGGAATGAATCACGCTCGACCACTTCCATAATTCCGTAGAAAATGGCCTCCTCTAAACTTCCCCCTAGCGCACAGCCATTGGAAGTTTCATAGATAAAACCTTGCGACCTGTGTCCAACACTATAATAGGCAAGGAGCTCAGGTACCAGTATGGGACGCTCTTCTAACAACGAATAACCCCATACCCAATTAATCGAACGGTCAGGATCAAACGATTTAAATGGAAAACCGCGCTGCGCATATTGTTCCTTTGCGTGTACACCTACCTTTAATGGATTGAGTGCTTGATTTTCCAGGTTACGAAAACTATCATGTACTACTGTCCGTTTGCCACGTGGCCCTAAACCGCAGTGCCGCTCCACTCCCTCTAAAATGGCTGTCAACACGCTTTCTTCGTATGAATGAGTCCGGCCAGCTGTCCCTTCGTCCCCTGCTAACATAGGCAGATTGACACTCGCATCGGCAAATGGAGGCACTAGGTCATACATTTTACTATTCAAAAGACCAGTACGATTATCCAGATAGTCTTTGACAATAGCTTCTTTCATTTCATCCAACGGACGACAGCGGAAACTGTTGGAACTGACTTTCGGACTTGGCTGCAATGAAATACGGGCTAATGCTTTTGAATCATCAGGTAATTCACCACAGACAGGACATAACGGGTTGGGCAGAAAAGAATGCCATGAGCTATTCAGTGTTTTCAAGTCAGTTAGATATACTTTCCCTTTCGAATAAGCCTGCTCACCTTGTAATATATTCTGTACCTCAACTCCAATCAGGTAAGCCATTTGCAATAGTCCGTTACTAGAAGCCCACGGGTCACTTCCCATTCCTCTGGCCACATCCGGCCTCTGTTGTACCTCCCACATCTCTGTACGGTCACGTCCTCCCATGAGACGTCTCATGTCCGCGCATTGAGAACAACCGGCTGCACCTGGGCGTACAAGCGGACCAACTATACCTTCTCCAAATGAAACGAAGCCTCTGAGCCAGGGAATACCAGTCTTTTTTAACACTTCTTCTGCCTTTTGATGAACAGAGGGGTCCCAACCATCATCCAAAACAAGGGCCAAATCTGTATTTTTTGGAACTCCCTCTTCAAAATTGGACTTGCGAATAACTTGATGGTGTGCTGACAGTTCATTACTAACAAGTTCTGCCAGCCCCCCTTCTCCGACAATCAACACGAAGGAACTCATTGTGAATCCTCCCCTCGCAGCAAAACACCAAACACCCCGTCTAGTTGCTCTTTAAAATCAGGCTCAAGTCCTAATTCGAACACTAAGACCCGTTTTCCATTCCTTTTTAATATTTCCGTGGCTCCTTGTAGGACGTCAGCTTGTATCCTCTCTTGACTCGCAGGAATACTAAGACTAACCGGCATTTTCTCTTCCAAAAATACGGACGTTGCCTCACAGGCTAGTTCATTAGAGGAATCAGATTCGTTTTGCACTTTTATAAGGGCCTGCTGTAATGCCCTCCGTAACGCCATTGTTATATTTAAATCTGCACTGCCATACCATCGATCTTTCGTACCTACCCATACTACAGGTAAACCGGATACTTCCTTTCCTGTTCCGATAATTGGTGCTCCCTGCATCGTAGTCAATGCCTCTAAATAGAACCGGCATCTCTCATCTTCTATAGAACTCAACTGTACTAGAGAAACAGAATACTTCTGATTAAGTTGTTGCTTGCTAAGCTCCTCTGCCAAACACTTTTGTAACCCACGGCCTACACCTTCCACAAACGATTCACCAGCGCCAACCCCGACAATTTCCTCCGATACTACTAAACTTTCTTCAAGCGGCAGAGTATTACCGGCCAAACTGACCATTCGAGACCCATATGTTTCGATCCCAGTTAGTCCTGCTTCTCTTCGTGCCTCCTCATGAGTTAAACCTGAACAGACAATGTCCTGCATCACCCCAGCTGGTCCCTCTGACAAGGGGTCGACTACCTGAACGCGACACTGAGCTAACGGAAGCTGCTTTAAATCTCCCTCCTCCCAAATATGGAAGATTCCCGATTCCTTTGATGTCAACTTGTTGAAATAAAGAAGTAATTTACCTGACTCAACTTTCTCTAAGCCTATTTGGAGCCGGTTTTCGACATCGCCAACCCATTCAGCGAATATATCGCTCGTTACTAGCGGATGAGGCAAAAACGAATGCCAGTTTCCCTCCAATGTTTCCAAATCCAAAAGAAAAATTCTATTATTCTGTTCCAATTCCCTGACCCCTGTAACCTCTTTAAACAATTCAAATACGATCACATTGGCTAACAACGATCCCGGAGTTGCAGAGAAGGAGGGGAATTGCTTATTTTTGAATAAGGCAGAATGGTGTAAACGGAGCCATGCGGACTCCCAGCACACCTCGGAATCTGGATGTACTAATGGACCTGCTAAACCCACCTGTTGCAGGCATATAGCGGGAAGAAACATTTTCTTCCCTTCCCTGCAAACTTTATGAAGAAACTTAAGTTCCTCCAGTTCTCCCTCCTGACTCACATACAAAATTGAATCAAAGGGCTTCACTATTTCCCGCCAACTCTCCTCCTTTTGCGGAACCTCCTTTAAGTCAACCTCTGGGTCTTTTTTTCGTGCATGTTCCACGAGTTCATTTAACCTCTGTCTATTGGTCGGAACCTCGTCTGTGATTAGTACTTGGATTTTAGTCAAACCGGATTCAATCAAAGAAGAAACCAATGAATTTAAAATAGGGCCAGAGCCAACTGCCAGCACTTTGGCCTGACGAAAAACTTGAAAACGTGCTGCCCCAGAACCAACTAAATTGTCCACAAATTCAATTTGCGATGCATGCTTTTTAAGATGATAATCCGACAATTGATACGGAAGGTCCTGGCTTAAATCACGAACATACCCATTTGCATACAGCACTTCTACAATTTCATATACTCTATCCCGGTATGGGCCAGGCAATTCGTTAGTTAATTGCCCTAACGTATACTCCCCATTGAACATCGGTAACAATTTTTCAACCCATTGATCAATTCCGCTACCTTCGATACGAAATGAACTTAAGTTGTTTCGAAAATACACACCTTTGTTTGGTTCAGGGAGATAAAACGTGTCCCTTTTCACTTTCAGACGCATAGAAGGTTTCAAATTTGTCATCTCTATCCTCCTAACCCCTTGTGACCATAATTGTTCATTATCACTACCACTACCATCGTATGTACAGCAATTTGTCCATTATGCCTTAACTTATATTGAAAGACCCCTGCAACAATACAGGGGTCTCTCTCAAATAAAAAACTAAACTATTAACCGTCTTAAATGCCTCCCTAGCCGTGACATCTGAAGCAATGTGAGCAACGAGCACAACTAAAGCAGTTAAAGCATCTAAAACAGTTAAAGCAGTTAAAGCACCGGAACCCAAAGCAGCTAAAACCAAAGCATCTGCCAAAACCAAATCCGAATTGCTCCCCTGATTGATCAGTATAATACTCATTTTGATCCCAAGGGACTGCCTGAGTCGCTTGGAAATCACCAACATTTAACATTTGAAGTTCATTTTGGAAATCATTCATTTACTTTTCCTCCTCAATAAAATGTAAAATAGGTATTAAAAACTTGAAACGGAAACAGACGAGTTAAATCGAAAAGAACTGTATACCAGATGAATACATTTATATTTCGAATACTCATCAACACATTATGTAAAATAGATGGGTATTGTTACTAATACAGGAGCCTAATTTTACGGAATTGGTAAAACCGGCAAATTGTTCATCGAATGAAATAGCTGATTCCCATTCATCCAGATTAAAATTAACTTACAAATCACCATTTTCTTGGAATCCTTGTTTAATTTAGATAAGTTGTAAAAATCAATAGTATCGATTATCGCTTTTTCGATAGTGTGTTAAGTTGCCAAAGAATATTTTTATGACCAATATACCTCATTTCATATCAAAAAGGCCCCCAACCAAAGTGGTTGAGAGCCTGAAAACACCAAAATTTAACATTTTGATAACTGTGCTGCACGACAAGCGCCTTAAAGTCCGTACTTTTTATGTTCTTTTATGGATGGATACAACATGAGGAAATGCAAACAAAAATGATTCTTCAAAACACCTAATACTATTGCGCTTTTACAAATTAATTACAATCGGGAAAAATACCGTTCTATGCGTTTCGTGGTCAAAATGTGGTACATAATTATACAAATTAAAATTATAATTAATCACGTCCCATATATTGCTCAAGAAAAGTAGCCACCATAGAGTAAACATAGATTTTATCCTCTTGTTTCACTATGTTATGCCCCTCTCCTTCAATGCGATGATAGGTAACGGGATGTCCTCGTTGCTTCAGTTTATTGACGATTTGCTCCGACTCGCCAACGGGGACACGAGGGTCATTTACTCCGTGGATGACTAGCAAGGGAGCCGTAATTTTGTCAGCATGATTAAGAGGATCAATCTGATTAAAAAAATCCGCATCCTGTTTAACCGTACCGTATTCAATTTCTCTAAGCCGTTTCCTCCAGGGACTGGTTGTTTGGATAAACGTTCGCAGGCTCGACATTCCTACAATATCAACTGCGGCCGCCCATAAATTAGGATAGTGACTGATCGCCGCAAGTGTTAGAAATCCACCATAACTTCCTCCGAGAACAGCGATTTTACTCGCATCAATATCTGGATCTTGTTTGAGTAAGTCTACTAGGGATATCACATCTTTTAGGGCATCCATCCGTTTCCGTGCATCATCCAAATGGGTATACGTCTTTCCGTACCCTGTGCTTCCACGGAAATTAGGTGTTGTGATGGCAAAGCCCTCGCTTAGTAAATATTGCAAAAGTGGGTTGTAGGATGCCCGGCTTTGACTTTCAGGTCCACCATGAAGATAGATGACAACTGGATGTTTCTTAGCAGCTGGCTTTGGCTTATAGTAAAAGAAAGGGATTTGAAGACCGTCAAATGAACGATAGGATAGCAGTCTTGGCTCGGTTAGTTCTCCTCCTTCGAGAGGTTTGCTTATATTCATTAACGGCTGGGCCTGAAGAGTTGGAAGGTGAAGTGCCCATAGTTCTGAGGGGTGCGCAGGTCCATTTAATTTAAAAAGCAGCATTTGTCGTTGAGGTAAAAAGGTGAGATTGGTAATCACGCCCATTGGGGTTTCCCATGTATAAAGAGTCCCTTGATTCAAATCAAACAAATATCCTTTTGAGATTCCACCTTGATTTTCAGTAAAAGCAAACAGGTTATTTTCCTTATTAAAGGCCAATCCTTCAAAATCCCAGTTCCCCCGCAGCAGCCAAGTTAATTGTTTGCTGGGCAAATGAATATACGCCAGTCCATAGAATTCACTATCTTTGTTGGACAATAGATATATCTTATCTCCATTGTTACTGAAATGGATATTACGGTAGCTCGCTTCTCCTGAATGCTCCGTAATCCAGTCGATGTTTCCAGTTAATAGAGATAAAATCCCTAAATCTTGGTCCAGTGCAGAGTTCGTTCTTCTGACCAATAATGCATTTCCATTAGGAAACCATCTTTCAACAGAAAACATCCCATCTGCGGCAAACACTAGATGAGATTCTAAAGTCTCTAGACTCTGGATATAAATATCTAAAAAGGCTGGGTTCCGTCGGTTGCTGGACCAGGCAATCCATTTTCCGTCCGGAGAACTTCCCCCATATAGATGAACATGTTCAGGCGAGTCGGTCAGTGAGGTGAGCATACCATTTTCCTTGAGGAGAAATAATTGCTCCCTTTCATTCCCGGTCACATCCATTCCGATAATTAAATCCGACGTGCCAGTAACATATTTTAAGAACGTAATCCTTTCCGATGCAAAAGATGGCTGCTCAGGTCTCCTTTGATCTAAATCCCACTTCTCTACTCGAGGCGATCCCATATATTCCACTATCACACTTATTTGATTACTGTTCGGTTCACAATCAAAATCTCTAACCGTACGCTGATTGACATAAGGATCTGGAACCATTTTGGTCATTTCCTTCCCACCCATTCTTTAGTCTGTGAAAACAGTTTGGAATTTCCTTAAAATGTTCTTGATATTATCAGACGTTCAGATTCATTATATTTGGGCAGAGTGGGCAGTATGCATGCACTGCTTAAATCTAGTAGAAAGATTTACTAAGACCGTATTTTTTACGTTCATTTATTTATTCCTAAACCCTTGATTTAATAACCATTTTATTGTGTAGTTATAAATTGAATAAATACAATAATAATTAAAAAAACACCACAGCGTGCATGAGACACACTGTGGCTTTTATCATCTATTATTTAATTCTCTACCATTAACGAAATTTCCGTCCGCTTTACTGCTTTACCAGACTTCCCACTTATATAAATGCATTCAACAGCATGCTAATACTCATTTTCCAATCCATTGTTCCATTGCTTCTATTAATCACTCGTTTTCCGTAGGTTTCATCTTTTATTTTTTCCATCCGATCATACGCAATACTTTTAAAAACAGCTATATCCATATGCATCATTAATTCCTCCCTTATAATTAAGAATACATTCGGGAAGACATCTGGTCTTCGGCTCAGGGCCTGAAATTCGGTAACAATTGTTTCCTACCTAAGATTCAGAACCTCTGCATCTTAGGTCTGAATTTATTATAAAAAAATAAAGTAATGTGTTTGAACCTCGATTATACGAGAGCCACCTCAATAATTTTAGTAAACATTCCCTGTTACCTCCTTTCTCGAAAATCAACTGCTACATACTTATTAATGCATGAAAGGGTTGTAAAAACTAGCGAAAGAATAATTATAATCGTTTTGTACCATCCGGTTTGTGAAACAATTCTTTACTTTTTTTCAGCATTAGAAAACTTGGTTGTCACCAAGCCTTTGGGTGACAGCCTTAGTTGCACTTATGTAGTAAGAAAGTCGTTATACTTTCTAACCTACCAAAAAAGCGTCAAGCTTGGTCTTGCAGCTTCACGCTTTTATAAGCTATATCAAAAATTTATTATTGATTTCTTCGCATTTTATAAATAATTTTTCGTATGCTATCAATTGATAAATGGAATTTCCGCTCCAATTCTTCAATTGATTTTCCATTATTGTATAACTGGAAGATCTCCTCATTCCGTTCAGCGATTAACGCTCTCGTTCCACTCACTTCTCCCCATCCTGCCCGTTCTTTTTTTGCTTTTGGGATATAAATCAAGTCACCTTGAATATATTTCTGCATTTCTTTTAGCAAACTAGGGGGAAGGACCTCTTTTGCATTTTTGTATTGCACGATTTACGTCCTCCTTGTTAACAAGCACATCTATACCGAAATTAACCTGTATAACTTTCATCACGTAACAACTCCTTTCCAAAAATTTTATTAAAACAGTCCTTCTCATAGCAAATTATAAATGATTTCTCCTATTATGGAAAGATTCAAATTTTCCAATAATTTAAATCGGAAAATTGGTATTCACCAAGCTTCTATGGCGATATGCCTTAGTTGCACTTATACAGCGGAAGCAAGTTTGCTTTCTTTACTGCTAAATAAATAGGGACCGCATCGTGATACGGTCCCATTCAGTGATTCCCGCTATGCGGAAATCACCTCAGAATTTGTGATCAATATAATCAGCCTCCTTTCACAAGAGTCTATCGGTCCGACACCTTAATTAACGCATACTTTCCGCTTCATTCTCAAGTGAAAGAATGATTATAATTGTTTTATCCTAAAGTATACCCGCTTTCTTATCAGTGTGTATTCGGATATAAGAGTAAGATAACGAAATATATCATTGCGGAAATAGGATTCCACTAAAAAACGGGTCAGTCCCCACTACTATCACTGCAGTGAGGACTGACCCTTTGAACATAGGTATTTTACTCAACTTGCTGTCATTTTTTCTTTGCTAATTGATGCTTCACTTTCAATAGATACTTTATCAGTTTTAACAACGAGTAGACTAATGAAAGTTGCAATAGTGAACAAAGCCACAATGACATATAACACTATTGTATAGGATTCTGTCTTTTCAAGAATAAAAGCACTGAGCTGATTGCCTGTTAATCCTGCGAGTGCCCAAGCAGATAAAGCTAATCCGTGTACAGTAGAAATACTATCTAAACTAAAGCGGTCAGATAACAGCGGTGGTAAAGATGAAAACCCGCCACCATAACCTGCATTTATCACACAGAGCAAGATGATAATAAGGATTGCTATAGAATTATTAATCCCATCAAATACAATCGTTATTAATATGGCTGCTACCGATGACATAAAAATAATTTTATAGATTGAATTACGATCTTCTAATCGGTCACCCCACGCGGAGAAAACAATCCGTCCACCTGCATTGAAAATAGCTGTTAACGAACTAACTAAACCAATCGCTCCATATCCAATGAACGCTAACATACCTTTTTCTTGTGAAATTAAAGCTAATCCACATGTAATATTAATATAGAACATAAGCCATATTCCGATAAATGTTTTATTTTTTAACACCTTTTTATAACTAAAACTTTGTGTTTGTACATTTTCTTCTTCATATCCTGCTGGTTTTTTTAGAAGCCAGTGGCCAATCACCATCATCACTAAATATACGCCTGCTAAAATATAAAACATGGTGTATATATTTGTCGCATTTACTAACATTCCCTCATTATTTCTTTCACCAAGCAGTTTTTCCATTAAAGGACTTGCGATAACCTTTGCTAAGCCAAAACCTGCAACAGCAAGACCTGTTGCTAAACCTTTTTGCTCCTTGAACCAAAGCATTAATGTTTTTACTGGTGTTAAATAACCAATGCCTAGCCCAATTCCCATCACAACACCATAGGAAAAGTAAATACCGATCAATGACTTTTGATAAATAAAGAATCCTGTTCCTGCCATCCCAGCAACAAAAAATAACGCTGAAAGTAGAGAAGACTTATGTATATCTTTTTCAACCAGTTTTCCACCAAAAGCCGCTGACATGCCAAGGACAAAAATGGCTAAACTAAATGCCCACTCCACTTCACCTACAGGCTTCCCAATAAATAAGGCAATATCGTTCTTAAACAATGACCAACAGTAAACCGTACCAATACTGCAGTGAATCAATAAGGCTGGAAGCACAGCACGAATCCACTTATTATTAAATTTATCCATATGATAACTCCTTCGTTCTATTCAACCTAAAAAACAAACATTAATTTAAGATGTAAATATATTGTCCGATTTTTGATTAAAAATTGCATATTTATAATTATTTTTTAGGTAAAATTAATTTATTTACGAACAATGATAGAATCATTATATATCATTATGATAAATTTACAAATAGTAATTATGTATTAATTTAATGGAGATCAGAAAGTATAAAAGAAGTTCTGGCAATTACATCATAATAGAATTTATCGTAGGAGAGTGATCCAAAATAGGGTCCTGGCAATGAGGTAATAAATTATCTGGAGAAGAGTTTTTTAAAAGGCTAGAGTACATAAATGATGAAGATCTTGCAGATGTGCTTTTGTCACTTCACTGGAAGATATGTCACCCTATCCATCTTGGACAAATTCAACAAACCAACGATGAATTTGATTTGTCTTTCTCCAATATGCAATTTGCGTGTAAAGACTTCTGTAACGAACGCCATATTGTTCAATCTCTTGAATATGAGCTTCAATTTTTTTAAAGGTTTCATTTTCTTCTACATCCGTTTCCTCCTTATCTGTCTTTTCCACATTGTATTAATTTCGTATAGGCGCTATGAATTTCTTCAAACCCCATTCCACCAATCTTTGGAACAGAGGAAAGATACATATCAAGTCCCATTTTAAACCTCCAACGGACGATGGGGCAGGTACCTTTTCCATAAAAGAGGCTGTATATAAACGGACGAGGAACCTCCCTTCATCCGTTGTACTTGTCCTATTTATGCGTAATGTCTAATCTGTACTGGAAAAACTCACATGAAAAGACAAAAACTGCCCTATTTATAAAAATGATTAATATACCCTATAAAATCAAACTCTTACAATACTATCTCAAATTTCCATTAAATTCTTATATATTTTAGACCATTTTATGCTGATAATATACCAGTAGATAATTTCTTAGAGAAATGTGGAGGTAAAAATGGAAAGAAGTATAATAGAAAACGCGGAATTAATCATTTTTGATTTTGATGGCACTTTATACGAGGATACAGATCATTTCGTTTATTATTCGGAACAATTAAAAGAACAGCTGCCAGAAGATGTACAGCCACTTTTTACAAAGGAATACGAAAAGATAGTATCGGGAGAGCGTGTTGTAACAATAGGAAGAGTATACGATGCTGTTCAAGATTATGTACTAAAATTAGATCCGGTTCAGTCAACGGTTACAAAGGCTTGGACTTGGGATGGAAAAGAATTGGAAGCCGATTTAATACAAAAGCTTTATCCGCAACCATTAAATTTTGATTCTGATTCGATAATCGCCATCAGTGACGGATGGTGGATCCCAAATGTTTGTGCAAAGCATTTTGGCATACAAGATACACAATCCGCCTATGTTCAAACGAAAAACTTTATGGCAACGGATCAGTTTCATTTAACCAAAATAACTGGTTTACGAGATGCACTTATACATCTTAAAGAAAAGAAAAATATAGTGCTAATGACGAACAGCCAGAAAGAAAATGTACATCGAATTCTTCAAAATTTAGATTTGCAGAACATATTTGAATATATCATCACTGAAGCAAATAAACCCCTAAATACAAGGAAACATTTTTTAGACCTCTTACAAAAGTTTAATATTCGGCCTGAAAAGGGATTATCTATTGGTGATAATTATATAAATGATATTGCTCCAGCCATTAACATTGGGATGGAAACGGTATATATTGATTTATATGACTCAGAATATACCGAATATAACGGAAGAAAAGTGAAAAGTATATCGGAATTGATTATAGAGATGAATTCACTATAAAAAGTTGTAAGGTTTCATGCTTATTTACAAGTTAGCCAAGGAGATTAAATTCTTTCCAGCTGATTTTATGTCTGCCCAGCATGGATAAGACCTCTAGAGTCCCAAACTGTACCAAAATAATAAAGCTTCTCATCAATTTGTACAGATTGATGAGAAGCCCAAAACTATATAAATTACTTTAGCATTTCACATTTTTCTAGCTAGGAATCCTTACTTATAATATTTTCCAGGCTTATTACTTCATGCAGTACGTGTTTGAAATATGTTTCACTAAGATTTTTAGATTATGTTAAGATTAAAAATAATTATACTTTTTTAATAGTGAAAAACTTTGTTAAAAGCCAGGTTCCTTGCGTAAACCCTAATGTTAATTGCCATGCACCTAACCCTAATAAACGATACTCTCGAACTGTTATCATTTTTTTGCTCATACTTCTGACATCTTCAAACCAACTTCATGTAGCAGTCCTTCCTCATCTCTATATCGAAAGAATGGAGATTCATATTCCTTTGAATATTGTATGGGTGACTGATACCTCATTGCTGTATCAATTGCACTCTTGTTTGATATAGCTGGTGCAACTGTTCCAGGTCTATATGGTATTATCCAATCATAGCCGTAAAGTGGTACTCCAAGTATAATTTTTCTTCTTGGAACCCTTTCTAAGGCAAATTCAATTGTTTTTCTAACTTCAGTAATTGGTGCAACAGGACCCGGTTCGCCTCCTCCATAATGCCAATCATAAGCCATGATAAACATAAAATCGACAACAGCCCCAATTCCTCCATAATCATAGCCCTTTAACCAGGGAATATCTTCGCTTGTTTTAGCGGGAACAGCTATTGTTAACAAATATCCCTTTGATGCAAAGCGGTCCCTTAATTGACGTAAAAAACCTGTAAATAAATCCCTATCCTCAGCACTTACACGTTCAAAATCAATATTTACTCCACCGTACCCTTTTCTAGATATCAAGGAGTAAATATTATTTACAAGATTTGTTCTCGCTGTTGGATTATTTAGCACTAGATGAACAATTTCTGTACTGAAACCTAGAGGATTGAGATTCGTAATGGTTGCAAGTGGTGTTACTCTATTTCTCCAAGCCTCTTCAATAGCTGCTAAATCATTAAGATCATTTGCAATATCTCCATTTGCAGCAATATGGAATTCAAAAATAGAAATTGAAGTTGTGTAAGGTGCAAAATCCCTAATTGTTGCACGATCTAAATCTGGGGTCCGAACAACATAAAAACTTAAAGTACTTGCAAGATAATCTGATATATTCGGAATGGTAACTTTCATTCCTGGTTGTAATGAATAGGGGGTTATTGAAGGATTAACTGCTCTTAATTGTTCTAAGGAAACATATGCTTTTCCTGCAATACTAATCAGTGTGTCGCCAGGTTGAACAGTATATATATAAAGTGGAATAAGAAGTGCCTGACCTGGAACAATATTGGTTTCCATTAAACCATTGACACTACGTATCTGTTCTATGGACAAATCATACATTCTACTTATTGAAAATAATGTGTTACCTGGCTGAACGATGTGAATAAACATTTCAAGCCCCCAATACTCCATACTGTATTTAACTTGATAAAGGAAAAATCTGATAGGACTATTTAAATGATATTAACTTTTATTCCCAAATATGCTCTTTATCGTAGGTAGATTGGTTAATCAAGTTTTGTTAAAACTTTTGAGCAAACTTTGTTATAAAAAAGAATCCATTTTGATTAATCTTCTCAAAATGGATTCTTAATAGATTAGAGAACTTTTCATTTAGCTCATCCAATCGTTTAGACACAAACCGAATTCCTTCTCTGAATTCTTACATGGATAACCATTTTACGAAGAACTCTGTAATAATGAGATAATGTTGTTGTTCCATTTTCCAGCCAAATCAACAAGGTAGTTACGAAAAAAACTAATGAGTTTACTATTAGGGGAGCTAGTTTTTTTCAATAAGTTATGTATTAAAACAGGCATTTATTAACTAGACCTAAGTAAAAAATGAAAACAAAGGGACATTTCATATTTTATATGACTAATATGAATGTCCTCTCTTATTCAACTTAAAGATTAATGCTTAAATTATATTCGAGAAGTTCTAAAGCTCGATAAAATATAAAAACTCTTTCTTCAGCTGTCTTATCTTAATCCACATATTCCAAACTTGTTCCATCATTGAAGATGATTTCCAAATCGAATTTAATATAGTCTGCAGGGAGGTCAAATGACTTTAGAACTTGATCGATAACATCTCTTTTATTCGTATCTTTTGAGATAGTCAGGTTTTTAGCCTTTTGATAAATACTGTCGAATGCAGCTTTCCCCCTTAGGTGTTCATTATTTATATCATCATCAACTTCCCCTCCAATAAAACCTGAGTTATCGTAATTGATCTCAGCTTCATACTCTTTTTGCTCCTCATAAGTTACCTCTAAATCAATTTCACTGAAATCCAATTTTTCCATTTGCGACTTCATTTTATATTGATCATGTGTATTATGAAGTGGATTGAGATTATTCGTATTAGTTGTTTCACCATTATCGTTCAGTGTAACATTCTTTTGATCTGTATTATCTGTTTCATTTGTTTGCCCTCCACAAGCGGATAATAATGCAATACAAAATACAGATAAGGAGTTAAACAAAATTTGTTTCATTTTCCGCCTCCATTCCGAGTGCCGTTGTACTGCGATTTTAACTAGACAGTAAAGCGCCCGTTTCCTAACAAAATAAAATTATTCTTCATTTATTGGCTGGTAGATATATGATTCTTTACTTTTTAATGAATTTCTACTTCATTTGTTTAAAGTATTAGTCATCTTAAAAATGCTTAACTTCCTGTAACTCTTCATCGTCTTTCCTCCTTAACAATTTGCATTTTAAGCTACATATTAAGAGGATGTCCAAAATCCTGAAAAAAATGACTAACGGATCATTTCCAATCATTTCAGCAACTTCTTTTTTTACTTCTCGGTGAGTAATTGATTTGTCGAGAACGTGGTAAGAGTTTGAAGAGAATCAGGCTATCGAACAGGTCTATTTTCTCTATCACCGGGATAGGTAATCGTTAGTAAATTAAAGTACATTCAAGCAATATTAGATACACTAATCCATTTAAAGGAAAGAGGACATTTTTATAGTACAAGGGAGGGAATATATTGAACTGGAGGAAGAAGAAATGCGACGCTTATATTGATTAACACTTTATATTTGCAAAAACTGATCGACAGCCAGGATATCAAATCGTTAACCATTTAGAATGGCAGGACCACTGCCACTGGCAATTTTAAATACTGAATTAACCCAGTTGTACCATTAAGCGATATATTATTAAAGCATCATTTAATACCTAGGGTTGAGGTATATTTATCATGTCCGATACCTGAGTTAATCAAAAAAGAACTTAATCCCCTAAAAGAGGTTGAGTTCTTAATAATTGGTTAGATCTTATTAGCTGTTTAGGTTTATGGTAGTAATTTTTGCAAATCATTTACCACATCTTCACTTACCGCAATATCACCACCAAAAATAGTAAGTCGTTGCAATTTCTTTTCTGTAATATAAGCAGACACAACTTCCGGTACTTCATCATGTACTAGCAGGATAGCACTGTCACCTTTAGCTGCAAGTACCCCACCAGTCAAGGCATCCGCATAATTCTGTCCAGTTGCTACATAGAGATGCTTGCTTTCTACTCCGAAATGTTTATTTATCGCAACATTTGTTTCATATCGACTATGGCCACTTAGGCGCTTCGCTTTAGGCAGAAGGGCCTCTACTTTCTTAGATACAGCTAATTCTCCACCAATCACGATGGATTCTGTTGCATTTAAGTCCGCAATTGCATTTTCAGTTGCTTCTGGTAAAAATTTTTCCTGCGTTAACAGATCGTATGTAATTATTTCTATTAGGATATTTGTAGTATTTTATTGTCAATTAATTATCGAAATATCCAAAATCCAAATTGGCTAAGCTTATTCTTTTGACAAATAATAGTTCTGAGATAGATAATAGATTTGTAAGTTTATTTTATCTTATAATTGTTAAATTTCTATAATTATTGTATAAAAATGGAGGAATACATCATGGGTAAATTAGACGGTAAAGTAGCAATCATTACAGGGGCAGCACAAGGTATGGGTGCTATGCATACACGTAAATTCGTGGAAGAGGGCGCGAAAGTAGCGATTACTGACCTTAACTTTGAAGGAGCACAAAAACTAGCCGATGAATTAGGAGAAAATGCAATCGCTCTTAAATTAGATGTTGCTAGTGAAGAGAACTGGTTAGAAGTCGTAGCAAAAACAGAAGAAACATTTGGTCCTATCAACGTGTTAGTAAACAACGCAGGAATTGGTATCTTCAAAACATTAGAAGAGCTGACTGTAAAAGACTTCGAATTAACATTCAGAGTAGACGAGCTTGGCGTATTCTTAGGAATGCAAAAAGTACTTCCTTCTATGAAAAAAGCTGGCGTAGGTTCTATTATTAACATCTCGTCTGTAGATGGTTTGGTAAGTGCTCCAACGGCTATTGCGTATAGTGCTTCTAAACATGCTGTAACTGGTATGACTAAAGGTGCGGCTACTGAGCTTGGACAATATAACATCCGTGTTAATTCTGTACATCCAGGTATTATCAAAACACCTATGGCTGACCAACCAGATGTTGAAGAATATCTTAAGCAACTTGAACAAGATATTCCACTAAGAAGAAGAGCAGAAGTCGAAGAAGTATCTAATTTAGTAGTTTACCTTGCTTCTGATGATTCTAGCTATTCAACTGGAGCTCAATTTGTAGTAGATGGCGGAATGATTTCTGATCTATAATAGATATAAAAAGACTCATGGTTAAGCTAGAAATTATTGAATTATTAAGACAGGGAAAAGAAAATAAGTATTTTACTTATTCCGTTAACGGGTGCTTTAATTTAATAAAAAGAAGTTAAAAGTCGATTTTAAAATATCGGCTTTTTTCAATTACGTTAAAAGAAGTAGCATAAATACTTAAGAGTTCTGGTTCATTTCTATTAGTACCAATTTATGTGAAAAATTAAATAATAATTAGAAAAGCATGTTAAGAATAAATGGAGATTTGTGAAAAATGTAGTTAAACGGGGCAGGTGTGCAATAAAGATGAATGACATACAAGGAGGATTGTTATGGATCAGTGGTTTGATAATATTTTTTTCGTTTTTTGTTTGGATATATTGGGTTACCAGTTGCGATAGTTTTGGTATTGATATGGATTTATAAAATCGAATTGAATAGTGAGACCCAAGTTAAACAGAACAAAGAGATATTCTACCCCCTTAGCTACTTCGAGTACTTTCGCATAGGCAATAATGTGAGTACCATCTCGAACCGGTAAGTAACCAATCACGATTTAATTGTGTTTACTGGAAAATGACTTAAATAAACTCATATTTCAAGTAAGATTGCAATACTCAATAATAATTCAGGAAAAATGGAAACTATTTTCCTTCTTTCTGAATAAATAACCCTCTTTCATCAAAAATAACAATGGTGATAATTAATAGTCCCTTTTAAACGGGTATTAATAAAAAAGGAGATGAATGGATGAAAGATCGAATATTCAAGTGGTTGTTGGTTTCCGGGTTTTTACTTTGTTTTCAGATAACAGATGTCATGAATGTTTATGCGAATGAGGAACCCTTGGTAAATGTATCGCGGCAATGGTCGAAAGAGGACATACGGGATGATCCGGAAGAAGATTTTCCTGACCTTAAATTAGGATCTGAAAATCCCGAACGGGAACGTCAGCAGCCTGTTGACCTGAGAATTTTACAACAACGGTATCCAGATATATTTTTCTTACAAGGTCCTACTGATCAAAAACGAGTTGCTTTAACTTTTGATGATGGTCCTGACCCACGTTTTACAAATGATGTATTAGATGTATTAAACCAGTACAAAGTACCCGCAACATTCTTCATGTTAGGTTCAAGAGCCGCTGCTAATCCTGAAATTGTCAAGCGAATTCAAAACGGGGAGCATGTAATCGGAAACCATACGTACTCCCATCCTAACCTTGTCGAAGAATCCGACCTCGAAACGCTAGAGCGGGAAGTAACTAGAACGGAAGATGCCCTTAACGACATTATTGGTTACCGGACAAAATTATTTAGACCACCATTTGGCTTCTTATACAATGAATTAGTCGAAAAGCTTGGAGAAATGAACTATTACGTGATTGCCTGGTCGGTTGATTCGTTGGATTGGCAGGAAGACCCGCCGGAAGTTATTGCTTCCAATGTATTAGACAACATTCATCCAGGCGCGATTATTCTCATGCACGATGGGGCAGAATCGAGTGGAGATCGAACCAATACAATCGAATCGCTTCGCCAAATTATCCCGGCACTGCAAGAGCAAGGCTACGAGTTTGTCACAGTTCCAGAATTGTTGAATGTTCCATTTAAGAAATAGAATGTATCTCTTCTATTTCTTTTTTTACTGGTTTTATTAAATTCCCAATCCAATTAGTTTTTCTAAAGGTGGTCAAATGACTTAATAAGTTCCAGAACTACTTTACAGTTAAAATGAAAATGGCTTACCTGAAAAACATAGGCGGTCTTTTAATTTATATCATCACTATTATAAGTATTCTTAATGTAGCTAACATCACCCTGTAACTCATCGTTTCCCCTAAATTGAATAAATTCCTTAGTTAGGTCATGTATGTCTTTTTCAATTAAATAGGTGGCACCAGTTACTACATTTAGATCAATAATATAATCATCTGTAAATGACTTACCACTAGAGTTAATATATCTCTCTGTCAATTGTCAAGCCAGCTATAAAACTTCCAAATAAAGATAAGGAAGAGAAAGTAACCAAAAAGGGAAAATTCATGTTTCCAATAAGTGGAATGAATAAATAAACCATATTGTTCTGCTGTTTGTTCTACTATGTATACAAATAAACTGCAAATGAACAGGAAAAGGTACCTGAGTAATTTATGTAACCTTGTTAATACAAAAATAATGATAAGAGATAATAACGGCAGGATACAAAGCGTAAATAAAATATTAATTGTAAATACCTCTGAAAATGGACGCTTTGGAAAGGAATACAGACCTGCCCCCACCAGCAAAAGATCTAAATACGTTCCTATAAGTGCGGCGAAAATAATGGTAGATAAATAGGCATTAATTCTTTGATTTCTTCGGTAATATTGCTTCTTTCGCGAGGATTGATAATTCGATTCTCTCAAGTGTTTTACAATATTCATGATAAATAGCTCCATTTCCTTTAAACATGTCTTTTTTTAAATAATGAATAACTTTCCAATCCGAATACCAGTCCCCCTTCTCCGCTTCTTTCTGTTCCATATTATTCCACGCAAATTTTAATATAGGACTATATAATTTTGGGGCGTTTTGCTTTATGCGGCAGTCTTTTATTCTTCGCTGGTAAGAACCCCAAGGTACGGATTCATCAACATCGTTAAATAAATGAGACCAAAAATCTTTTCTCGATCCTGTGTGGGGGTGGTGGATTGCCCACTTATAAAGAGATAAGTAGTTCTCCTTATCAAAAAGTAATTGATACAAACCTTTTCCCAACAAAATCCGGTCATGTAAAGAGGAAAATTGGTGAATCGTTTGGCCAATAATTTTTGTCATCTTTCCATCGAACAAAGGAAAAATAATTTGATTTAAACCCAATAACTCCTGCAGTTTAAATTCCAGTGTTTCCAGTACAGTGGATTGATAATAATGATTCTGAATGACTCTTTGTTCCAAATAGCTTTGTTCATTGACAATAAGTGCGACGGTCAAAAGGTATCGATCTTTGACTCGATAGAAGTAATTCCAAATCACTATCATAAAAAAGGAGACATGAAACAATGGTAAAAGGTAAAAAAGATTGGTGTTTCTTTTTACGCTTTCTTCATAAAGCAGTAATTGCGGATAAATATCCTGAAAGATTAACCAATTGCCTCGCTCTAAAAAAGTGAAAAACTCCTTCTGTTCCTCCGTAGATAATAACCTAGATAATAGACTTCCTTTTAAATCGGTCATGTTCCATCCACCGTTTCGAGAAACCATATGGCCTAGAAAAGCCCAATGGATTTCAGGGAACCTATTATAAAAATCTAGGTAAGCATTCGTTCTTGTCACATTATTTAAATTTCTATTTTCCGTTTCACGATTAATGTATTCGATTAAATCAAGTTCCACATCACTTAATTGATTCTCATGAATCGTGGGTCTCGACTTCTTCGTTAATTCCTTTTTTATTGCTGTTAGTTCAGGAGTAATTTTTTGGCTGGTCAATTTCTTTTTTAAACATTGAATGATGGAGCATCACTCCTTTACTAATTATTTTATGGATGTGTATAAGAATAAATGATGAAAAGTTTAGAAAACTTGGTTGCACTTATGTAGTAAGAAATATCATATAATTTCTTATCTACTAAAAAAGCAACAAGCCTTGTTCTAGGGTTTTTGGAATTTTTACAATGGCGATGGAATAAAATGATATAGCTGTTTGGAGGTGTAACTGTGAAAAGCAAAGTAACGAATGAAATCAATCGAATCATCGAGGTATTAAAGAATGATCAATCCTCTGATGGATCCTGGGATTATCCTTTTGAAACAGGCGTCTCTACGGATGCCTATATGATTATTTTGCTGCGCACCTTAGAAATAAATGATGAAAAGCTCATTCAAGCTTTAGTCGAAAGAATACTTAGCAGGCAGGAGAAAAACGGGTCCTGGAAACTTTTTTATGATGAGAAAAATGGAGATGTAACTGCTACTGTTGAAGCTTATTATGCACTTTTGTATTCTGGTTACCGAGATAAGGGGGATAAAGAATTGGTAGTTGCAAGAAGGCGGATTTTGGAATGGGGCGGGATTGAAAAAAGTCATATGCTTGCCAAAATCATGCTCGCCTTAACCGGTCAATATAAATGGCCTACGTTTTTTCCAATTCCAGTCGAATTTATTCTTTTACCAGTATCATTCCCTATTAACTTTTTTGATTTTTCTGTTTATGGAAGGGCAAACATTGCTCCGATGTTAATCCTAGCTGATCAAAAATTCACGATAAAAACAAAAAGAAGCCCCGATCTTTCTAATTTGTTCCTTTCAAGGGGAAGGGCAGAAAACGACGAATTCTTCCTAGATCGTTCCAGGGAGTGGCGCTCCTTTTATTCCTTTATTCAACAAGGAATAAAAAATATCATTGGACTCCCCGAATACATTCATACTATGGCCATACAACAAACGAAAAAATATATCGTAGACCGAATCGAACCGGATGGGACCTTTTACAATTATTTTAGTTCTACCTTTCTGATGATCTTTTCGTTGTTAGCCCTTAGGTTTCCAAAAAATGATCCAATAATCACAAAAGCAGTAGACGGATTAAAAGGCATGGCCTGTCAAATTGACGGGCATACGCATATGCAATTCACAACGGTAAATGTCTGGAATACATCCTTAATCAATTATGCGTTGCAACGCGCTGGTATTTCATGGGACGATCCAATGATTCAACTAGCAAATGACTACTTACTTTCACGACAACATTACCGTTACGGTGACTGGGTGATTCATAATCCAACCAATTTACCAGGTGGATGGGGATTTTCTGATATGAACACCATGAACCCAGATATAGACGATACAACTGCTTCATTACGATCGATCACCCATTTGGTACGGAATGAGGCCGTTTACCGACAGGCTTGGGACAGAGGAATCAACTGGATTTTTTCCATGCAGAATCATGATGGCGGCTGGGCTGCTTTTGAAAAAAATGTAGATAAAGAGATTGTAAAGCTTATTCCAATTGAAGGGGCCAAATATTTATTAACGGATCCCTCTACCGCAGATTTAACAGGAAGGACCCTGGAGTTTTACGGAAACTTCACCAACTTGATTAAAAAACATAACGCAATAAAAAATGGAGTGAATTGGCTAAAGAACAATCAAGAAAAAAATGGTTCCTGGTATGGGAGATGGGGAATTTGTTATATTTACGGAACTTGGGCCGCTATAACCGGTATGGTTTCAACTGGTGTTGATAGCGAGCATTCTTCCGTTCAAAAATCGCTAAAATGGCTAAGAAACATTCAAAATCCAGATGGAGGATGGGGAGAATCTTGTTATAGTGATATTAATGAAATTTATACCCCACTTGGAGTCAGCACATTAACGCATACTGCCTGGGCATTGGATGCGCTCATTGCAGCATCCGACAAAGCAACACCCGAAATACAGGCTGGAGTAAAATTTATACTGGATACTTCTGATAAAAAGGACTGGACCCTATCCTATCCAAAAGGGCAAGCAATGGCAGGAGGAGTTTACATTCATTACCATAGTTACCGATATATTTTCCCTTTGTTAGCCTTGAGTCATTATAGGAAAAAATTTTTAGAATGACGGGGACAGAGGGTCAAGAACCCTTGGTCTCCCCGTCCGGCTTTCTCAAAGTGCTTTAACATGAATTTACCGTATTTTATGAGATTGCGGTAAATTCATGTTAGCATTTTGCTAACATATATTTTTCAATTTCAAATGAAATCAGCTTTTTACCACATGTTATTATAATAAAATCTTTGTGAAGGAGTTACCTCTATTCATTATCCGCCACCTCACATTAAAAAGGAATATCATCCTCTAACTCCTCTATCGGTTTGCCGCCCTAATATTTGGATAGAGGTAGGTTTTCATTGTTTCTTTTGTTATCTGTTATAATCGTTTAGATGAAACATGTCTACGACTAACTCACACTTTTGCTCAATACAAATTTCAGTATCGCCAATACCGTACATGTATGGAGAAATGGTATATTAATATAAAGGGAAAGAAGTTAATTGCGTTAATAAATTTTGATAAAGTAAATATTCCTAACATATAAAAAGAGCATTTACATTACTGTTGCTTCGTACATAAGTAATTTTCCAACTAAAAAAAGAATTCTTTATAACCAACAAACAATTCACCACCATAATTATCAAGTGTAGATTGAATGAATGAAATTAATTCAGTTTTATCATTTGTATTCATGTATGTTTTTGTATATTTAACTAGTTTATCACACATATCTTTATCATATGATTTAAGGTTCCTAGCAAGCCACTTTCCTTCACCAACCCAATTGCCATCTGCCCTTAAAATCAGTTCAGTTAACGTATTTATTAACTTGTTTAAAATAAATAAATTTTCTTCAAAGTCTTCTGAACTTCTAAAGTCTGACAAAAAATCTGTAATTTGATACCTTGCTGCATTTATTTGGTCCTCATCCCAAAGTTGTGAACCCTGTTCATAAAGAATTTTTGCCTCTCTTTGGAATTCCTTTCCATCTCCTTGTTTATCTTCTATAAGTAGACCTTCGGCACACATTTTAATGATGGTGGGCATCCCTTTATATCTAGCTGTTTGAAATTCTAACTCTAGAGATAAAGCCGTATAAATAAATGCTTCTATTTTCCATCCAAGAAAGTGAAAACATTCAAGTCTTGGCGTTTCTGTCTCATCAATTATAATTATGTCAATATCAGATTCTGTTGTTAAATTTCCATAAACAGCACTTCCACCTACCAAGACTATATCTGACTCAGGAAAGTGTGAAACGATAAACCGTTGAGCTATTCGCTTGATCGAGTCTCTCATATGAAATACCTCCCATATCCAGGATATTCACCTAAATGATTAGTGTTCTAGAATTGTAGGTGCTATCTGTAAAATAATTCCTGAACATTTTTGCTATAGATTTTTTGCGCTCCCTTACATTTGCTTTGTAAGCGACAAATAATTTCCACCTTCTAACCCTTATATATTTACGAATTATGGACAGACTGGGCCATTCAGATGATCAAATTACAAAAGATGTCTATCTCCATGAAACGCAAGAAATGAAAAAAGAAGCCTCTCAAAAGTTCAGTGAACTAATGAGAAGCCTCCGTTAAAAACCTCAATGTTAGCAAAATGTTAGCATTTCACCCTCATCTTACATAAAACCTATTCATATCAAGCAGTTTAGACGGCTATTACATTATGCAACCCACAAGGTGAGAGTGTGTAATATCTTTAACGGTAGGTGCAAAAAGTGCGGTATATCAAGTTTTTTCTGAAACTGAGGTATTAAATCTTACACAAGAGTTTACCGTTTTTCATGAGATTGTGTTAGCCAAATGTTAGCATTTGGCTAACACATAGAAAACTTGCGTAATACCGTATAATTAAATTTGAATCAGGCTAGTTCCTATTTCTCAAAATGAAGATATGATGAAAGACGAATGGTTACTAGCCACCATTCGTCTTTCTTTTACAAATTTTAAAGATTTTCTTCTCATCTTTCCCACTCCATAAAGATTATTCTCCTATCAGAACACAATATCAGTTTCAGCAATTTGCCGATGATAAAAATCAGTATTTTGTCGATTGCCAAAATGCAGGTGGTGGTGTGTTTAGTTCAAACTCATAAACATATCGGTTATCGTCTTTATCTAAGTCTATTTCAGTCACCCTTCCATTGACAGTTTTTTAAGCGATTACTATTGCTTCTTGTTCAAAAATGAGATTTTGTTTCGTAGATTGATCCTTTCCATCACGGGCATCATCATCAATCTATCACGTACTACATGCCCTTCTGCTTTGATTTCAACTAATACTACACCATTGCTATTATTAGCCATACCTTTATTATTCTCTGTTACCTTCCTATTCCTATCTTGACTGACGAACAATATGATCCGCCACTCGAATTGCTAAAGCAGTGTTAGATAGTACTGGTCCTGCAGCAGTCAAGCTTGGAAGTGCGCTATTATCCGCAACATAAAGACCTTGAACACCGTGTATTTGACCATTACGATTTGTCGCTGATGTATTAGGATTATTACCCATTCTACATGTGCACGCCTCATGCATATCTGCCCCTGGCGGACGCAGGACTAAAGTAGACTCATCTAAAGTGACACCCATCGCTCTCGCAGAATCTCTTATCCCTTGTTCTACTTGTTCGGCTGTTTGACGGTCTCTATCACTTAAAGAGTATTGAACCTGTTGTAATGGTACGCCGTACTCATCCAGCCTAGATTCTAGGTATACACGATTTTCTGGTCTAGACTCCACTCTTCCAAAGGCTGCGTAAGCAATCGTCAACTGGTCTCCTAACACTTTATCTTCAAATTGCTGGTAAGACCAATATTGGTCTGGACCAAGAATCTGAATTTGATAAGGATCATCTTCTGTTTCAAATTTTAAAACCGATAAATTTCCAAGTCGATCAGAAAACTGATTTCGACTGACTGTTCCAACTGCAATCATTGATACGTGTCCTGTTAAATAACGTCCAATTGCTGGTTCCTGAATACCAGAATTCAATAGGATACGTGGAGTTTCTAAAGTACTCGCTGATACGACAACATTTTTTGCCCGGATCGTATAATTTGATTTCGTCTTTGTATCGATTACCTCAACACCAGCTGCTCTTTTTCCATTTGGAGTAGTATTAATCTTATGAACAAAAGCATCTACAGCAAGATCATATGGACGGTCTAATTGGCCCCTAGCGAGTGAATTAATCGAACTATACCACGCATTTGAATGGACTTCTCCCTGTCTCGAAGGGGACAAATCAATGGCCAGTGGCATATCTTGAGCTTCCAAAATACCCGCAGCATGAAGCCTCATTAACATTTGATCCTGCAATGATGAACCTTTAGCCCAATCTGTTGTGACATATAATAAGTTCTCAGCCATTCGATAGTAAACATCTAGTTCTCTGCGATTAATCGGCCATGTTCGCAGTTCTTCTTCAATCGGTCTTGGTGTTGCCGCATTCCAAAACAACGACCTTCCCCCAAGAGCATAAACCATCGTGGCTCCAGAAAATTGAGGTAGGCGCTGACCGAGAGGAGTGGAATTATTAGGAACAAGGTCATCACGTGATGTATTTACATTTTGTGTAGGTATATTTTGTGCATGGGAATGAAATAATTTATCTCCTTTTTCAAGTATAGCAATCTTCTTTGCCCCTTGATCTTTCCACAACTGACAAAGTCTTTGTAAAACGGCACCACCACCAGGTCCACTTCCAACAATGACCACATCATATTCTGTGTTTACCATATCAGAAATTGGTTTCGTATTAATCCAATTATTCTTGTATCTTATAACCATAGAAGCCCACCTTCCCCATAAATATATCAATACATGTTATGCTGGGCTGCTCGTCTATTATGTCGGGAGGATAAAAAGGCACAACATAATTTGATATCAATATATTGTTTAGAGAGCCTAACATTACCATTGCTGTATGCACTCTCAAAGTAGAAGGGGAAGTCTTACGGACGGTTGTGGCGTGATAAAGTTAATTTGAAGTATACATTTTAGATACCTGGGGAGAGTAAGAAATAACAATATACAGTCAATGTAGGAAGTGATTACATGGTTATGGAACCCGCGCTAACCGAGCCAATGAAAACGCAATTAAAAAAGAATTTACATCAGGTATCCGTTGACATCGAAGCAATGCTCCACACAATGGATCGTAATGATTGCAGTATTCTCAGTGAATTTGAACACGTTCACGATGTATTAAGTGAACTTCAAAAAAAGACGGCATCTCATTATTTAAACGCATATTTGTCTCCTTTTACAGATTCCTATCAAGCGTTAACCACTGCCATTCAGCATTTATCCGTACAAAAACACGGGGCTTTGATGGCCATAGAACGTAAAGAACCAGTAGAATCCCTCATCCATTCAGGTACTCCAATTTTAGCAAACGTGTCATATGCATTGCTGGAATCGATTTTTTATCCTGGTACTGCATTGCACGATGGTGCAGTTTTAATAAAAGAAAATAAAATCATTTCTGCGGGAAATGTGCTCCCGTTATCACAACAGGATAACAAGGGAAAGAAGCTTGGTACGAGGCATCGTGCTGCTGTCGGTCTATCAGAAAAAAGCGATGCGATTGTCTTAGTCGTATCTGAAGAAACAGGAAGAGCTTCCTTTGCTTTGCAAGGTACCTTATATCCTATCCAACCAGGCGGACAAATTTGAAGTGTATTTAATTTTTAATAGATTGAGATTTGATATTCAATAGACCTGATTTTTTTACTATTGCTCCTATTTACATAGGAGCAATTGATTTATCACAATATTTCTTTAATTAATCAGCTTTTGTGCTTCAAATAAATGGAATATCCGAACTGATCGAGGAAGAAAGATGCTGATCTCTTCCTTGTTATATCCTACTTGCAAAGCCATTTAGTCAAACCAAGTTTTGATAGCTTCCATCAATTCCTTTTAATATGTTTATACCACTAAACAGCTGCTTCTATCTCAGTATAAGTCAACTGATGGCTCTATCTTCCCAAGTGAAGATGTCAGTTTTTTTGATTCCAGATCAATAACTCCAATGATTGCTTCAAATCAATCCACTTGTGAAGACGCATTGATTTCTTTAATGTGGGATGATACTCGTAAGGCTATTGTTGAACATCACTATGCCATAAGACTTTATTATGAAGTTAAATTCAACTTGATGGGCATAAATTAGTTAATTATAAACATACTCCCTCAAAAGATGAAAAGAAAATATTAGAATGGTATTTTAAAAATCGGTCGTAAATAGCTGTTTTTTTGTGCTTCTTATTCAACTAGGATAAAATGCTAATTTTGAATAAATCCTTTTCTGATAGAATCCCAAACTGAAAAGCTATGCTGCAGCATAGAATAAAGGCCCCCTTTTGGCTGGCATATTAATTGCTGGGAGAATACCATTTTAATTTGGAAAAAAGGGGTTCTTTAGATTCTCTAAGATCATTAGAACTTTCTATATGAAAACTGGCCATCCTGGTTTCGGAAAAAGTTTCCACCCATAATATCACCTATATTCCCCATCCTATAAATGAAAAAATATTTAATTGGAGGTAAATTACATGGCACAATATTTAAGAGATATCATGACATCAAATGTTCATACAGTTAATGAAACACAGTCCGTACAGGAAGCAGCAGCTTTAATGAGTCAATATAATATTGGTGCTATCCCAGTAGTCAACAATAGTGGGCAAATGACTGGAATTCTAACGGATCGTGATATTACCCTTCGAACAACGGCACAAGGGCAAAATGCGCAAACGCCTGTATCTCAAGTTATGACTGCACAGCAAATTGTACAAGGTACACCAGACATGGATGTTCATGAAGCAGCACAATTAATGGCAGAGCAACAAATTCGCCGATTGCCGGTAAACGAAAATGGAAAAATAGTAGGAATGGTTGCTTTAGGTGATCTAGCAATACACAATCAATATGCAAACGAGGCAGAACAGGCACTACAAAGTATTTCAACTCCTTCCGCACCTCAACAATAGTAAGGTGTTACTTTTAATGCCATAAAATAATTATTAGCACAGACCTAGGCCTTGGTCTGTGCTAGATGTTGTAAAGGAAATTAAAGAAATCACAAACGGTGGTTCTCACTATGCTATTGAAACGACAGGTGGAACGCCAATAATTAAATAATCTATTGTCGCATTACGTGTTTCGGGTAAAGTTGCCATTGTAGGTAGGTAATGGGGAGATGTCACATTGAACTTTACTTATGACATCTTGATGGAAGGTAAGAGCATTAACCTTCAACCTTCAGTTCAGGAATCCTTACCCTGTTAAAGGGCTCTTTAATGAAAAAAGGCACTTTCCTTATTAGTGATTCCTTATGACAATATATTCTCGCATATTTACGGGTTGATTTTACAGCGAAAAAAAGACAACTGCACTACCTGCAATCGCCTTACTTCGTTCTATTCTTCCTCTTTTCAATTTCCTTTTTCATCATCGGTACACCTTTTTCTATAATCGCTTTTTTAACTTTAGGATTGTTCAGCAGTTTTACAACTTTCGTCAATTTTGACATGGTTCAAACCTCCAATTTATCATCATAAGACAAACATAAACATATCTGATTCACTTTGTATTATAACAAAAAACTATGTTCACGTCTTGCCGGTTCCACGTAGATTACAACAGACAATAATGCGGCATCCCTGCTTTTCTCATATGTTAATGATAAGTCAAGTTTCTATTGGTGACACCAAAAACAAAAAAATCCAGACGAAAAGTTGTTGTGGGTGAAGACGTAATAAATGCTTTTAAATTTTACAAAGTAATTCAAGAGAAGTTCATTCAACAATTAGGTGTTGCTTACAATAATCAAGATTTCATCTTTGCCAAAACGGAGCGACAATCTGAATATCCTATCGTAATCAAAACGGTCCAACTGATTGTTTGCTCTTGCAAACTTAAAATCTCGAATTAACCCCACATACACATACATCACTTCTTGCAGATACTGGTGTAGCACTCGAACAAATTATGGATAGACTTGGTCATTCAGATGATCAAATCACGAAAAATGTCTATCTCCACGTAACAAAAGAAATGAAAAAAGAAGCTTCCCAAAAGTTTGCACAACTAATGAGAAGCCCCCGTTAAAAACTCCAATGTTAGCAAAATGTTAGCATTTCACTCATCTTACATCAAAACCCACTCATATCAATTGTATGGGGGCCTTATTACATCATGCCGCCCATTCCACCCATGCCGCCCATATCAGGCATTCCGCCACCAGCGTTTTCTTCTGGTTTGTCAGCTACTACTGCTTCAGTAGTTAGGAACATTGCTGCTACAGATGCTGCGTTTTGTAGTGCAGAACGCGTTACTTTAGCAGGGTCAACGATTCCAGCTTCAACCATGTTTACATATTCGTTAAGCTCAGCGTTAAAGCCGATGCCAACTTTTTCATGCTTTAGACGTTCTACAACGATAGAACCTTCTAATCCAGCGTTTTCAGCGATTTGACGAACTGGTTCTTCGATTGCACGAAGTACGATGCTTACGCCTGTAGCTTCGTCTCCTTTTAGGCTAAGTTCGCTAACTTTTTGGTAAACGTTAAGAAGTGCTGTACCACCACCAGCTACAATACCTTCTTCTACAGCAGCACGTGTTGAGTTAAGCGCATCTTCAATGCGAAGTTTACGTTCTTTAAGTTCTGTTTCAGTTGCAGCACCAACTTTAATTACTGCTACACCGCCAGATAATTTAGCAAGACGCTCTTGTAATTTTTCTTTATCGAATTCAGAAGTTGTTTCTTCAGCTTGTGCACGGATTTGTGCAACACGGCTAGAGATTGCTTCTGGATTTCCAATACCTTCAACAATTGTTGTAGCTTCTTTCGTTACGACAACTTTAGATGCGCTACCTAATTGTTCAATTGTTGTAGCCTTAAGATCTAATCCTAGTTCTTCTGTGATAACCTCTCCACCAGTAAGGATTGCGATATCTTCAAGCATTGCTTTACGACGGTCACCGAATCCAGGTGCCTTAACAGCTACCGCGTTGAATGTTCCACGAAGTTTGTTTACAACTAATGTTGCAAGTGCTTCACCTTCAACATCTTCAGCAATTAATAGAAGTGGTTTACCTTGTTGAACAACTTGTTCTAACACTGGAAGGATTTCTTGGATATTTGCAATTTTCTTATCTGTAATTAAGATGTATGGATTTTCAAGTACTGCTTCCATCTTGTCTTGGTCTGTAACCATATAAGGTGAAGCATAGCCACGATCAAATTCCATACCTTCTACTACATCTAATTCCGTATTGAATCCTTTAGATTCTTCAATTGTAATAACACCATCACTGCCAACACGTTCCATAGCTTCTGCGATTAATTGTCCAACTTCTTCGTCAGATGCTGAAATAGCAGCAACTTGTGCGATTGATTCTTTGTTTTCAACTGGTTGTGAAATTGCGTGCAACTCTTCTACAGCAGCTGTTACAGCTTTTTCAATACCACGGCGGATACCCACAGGGTTTGCACCAGATGTTACGTTTTTCAATCCTTCACGAATCATTGCTTGTGCTAAAACGGTTGCAGTTGTTGTACCATCACCAGCAACATCATTTGTTTTTGATGCAACTTCAGATACAAGCTGTGCACCCATGTTTTCGAATGGGTCTTCAAGTTCGATTTCTTTTGCAATTGTAACTCCATCATTAGTAATTAGTGGAGAACCGAATTTTTTATCTAAAACAACGTTACGACCTTTTGGCCCTAAAGTTACTTTTACTGCGTTTGCTAATGTATCTACACCGTTAAGCATTGCGCGACGTGCGTCTTCATTAAACTTAATATCTTTTGCCATAATAAGTATTCCTCCTCAAAATTATATCTTAAGTATGTTAAAAAACGTTCTTATTGTACGACAGCTAAGATGTCATTTTCGCGAAGAATTAAGTATTCGTTACCTTCGTATTTCACTTCAGTACCCGCAAATTTAGAGTAGATGATGCGATCTCCTTCAGAAACTTCAAGTGCTACTTTTTCTCCATTGTCTAAAACTCGACCAGAACCTACTGCAACAACACGACCTTCTTGTGGTTTCTCTTGTGCAGAATCTGGAAGTACGATTCCACTTGCAGTTTTTTCCTCTTGCTCAACAAGCTCGATAATAACTCGATCTCCTAGCGGTTTAATCATGTAAAAAAGCCTCCTTGATATCTTTCTAAATTTTAATTATTAGCACTCAAGGGTATCGAGTGCTAACTTCTATTATTATCATAATGAATTCATAAAAAAAATGCAAGCAATGTATCGCAATTTATTTCTCTTTGTATTAGGGTATCTTCTCACTGTTTAAAAAACGCAAAATTCGCCAAACCTTATAGAATACTTATTTTTATATTGTCGAAAAAAGGATTATTACTTTCATTTCTATTAAGAGGGACAACCCATTAACTACATGTTAAAATATTTATTATGTATTACTAAAAGTAATGAACAATACATAGACTACATTACGATGGAAAGCTCTAAAGCGGAAGCGCCCGTTTAGCGACGTACGGACTGAACTGAGCCGTAGGAGATAAAGGAAACACGATGAGCGTAAGCGAATCGATGTTGACTTATCGTACGGAGGTGAGGGAAGTCTCGCTAGTCGCTGGGCGCTGGAGCTGGACGTGGCTATTTTTATTAAAAGATTATCCATTGCCTTTATATTAACAAGTTCTTAAACGAAAAAGGAGTCGTTCTATTTTGCCGAAACGATATTGGTACGTTATTATCGCCTACATAATCATGCAGTATTCTGTATATCTCGGTGCGCCATTGTTCTATGCAATCCTTCCTGTCTCTGGCAGTGAAGCCTCGATTTACTGGACAGTATTTAGTTTCATCTTAGGTTTAGTTATTGTATTATTCCTCATGAAGCCTGACATGCATATGCAGCCCGAGCGTGATGCATCGCCAGCTGGGAAAGTTATTACCTGGTCCATTCTCGGCATATTTATGGCCTATTTTGCACAAGCACTTGCGGTAATGATAGAAATCGCTATATTTGATATAACTCCAGGATCGGCTAACACTGCACAAATAATGGACATTTCCCGTGCTATCCCTCTATTTGTCGTTGTTCCAGCTCTTATCGGGCCAATTTTAGAGGAAATTATCTTCCGAAAAATTATCTTCGGAGGCTTCTATAAGAAGATGAATTTCTTCTTAGCTGCATTATTATCAGCGCTAATCTTCGGCTTCATTCACCAGGAGCCAGCACACATCCTAATATATGCTTCAATGGGGTTTGTATTCGCCTTTCTATATGTAAAAACAAAGCGGATTATTACGCCTATTATCGTGCATATGGCAATGAATTCTCTTACCATCATTGCACAGTATTCATTGACACCCGAACAAATTCAACAGCAGTTGGACCAACTTCAATTAATACTCATAGGCGGTTAATATTAGAGGATTACTTGCGCTGATGCTTGAGATGAAATATTTATTACTTTCTTTTCTGCGAAAAAAGAAGTAACACACATCAAAAAAAGATGTTGTTACTTCTTTTTAATATCTAAAGGATAATGCTTTAAAAAGTAAACGAGCGATTGTAATTCAACTGCTAGATCGATATGATGTACCCGAATATGGTCTGGTACAGAAATTCTCGCTGGCGTGAAGTTGAGAATTCCCTCGATTCCCTCATTAACAAGCGTCTCCGTAATCGATTCTGCTTCTGTTGCCGGAACAGTTAATATTGCTACACGGATTCCTTCAAGTTTCTCATGCAATTGATCAATATGATAAATAGGCACGCCGCCAATATCCGTTCCAGCCTTTTCAGGATTTGCGTCAAATCCTTTTGTAATTCTAATATTATTATTTTTTAGGAAGCTGTAATTTAAAAACGCGGTTCCTAAGTTACCGACACCGATGAGTGCTACCTCTGTCGTTTCATGCTGATCTAACGTACTGCGGAAGAATCCGAGTAAGTATTCAACATTGTAGCCGTATCCTTTTTTTCCTAATGCACCGAAATAAGAAAAATCCCTGCGAATCGTTGCTGAGTCAACTTTTACCGCTTCACTCAGTTCTTTTGAAGATACACGGTTTTTCCCTTGTTGATTTAAATTATTTAAAAAACGATAATATAATGGTAGCCGTTTAGCTGTTGCTTGTGGAATTTTGCTTTGTTCCATGCTTATCCTCTTTTCAATTCAATGATCAAGTTATTTATATAATACCTATAGTTTAACAGATATCAAGTAATTAGTCGTGATAAATTTCACAAATGAATTTCGTGTATAATTAGAACATAAATAGAATTAGAATTTGATGAGGTGAACGTTTTGATATTAATGCAAATTAATGAGCTATCCAAATCCTTCGGTGCGGAAGAGATTTTGGCAAATATAAAAATAGAAGTAAAAGATAATGATCGTATCGCAATAGTCGGTCGAAATGGTGCAGGAAAATCAACTTTATTAAAAATAATGGCTGGTGAGCTTTCCCATGATAATGGGGAGATTTTCAAACCTAAGGATCTCACACTTGGTTATCTATCGCAGCACATGGAGCTTGAATCCGGAAATTCTATTTGGGACGAAATGCTTGAAGTATTTAAGCATCTTGAGTTGCAGGAACAAGAGTTACGAAAGCTGGAGAAACAAATGGAGCAGGCTACGAATTTACCTGCAGCAGATTATGATAAACTCTTACAAAGCTACGATAGACTGCAGCATGCCTTTCAAACGAATGGCGGCTATCAATACGAATCTGATATTAAGGCAGTACTTAATGGTTTGAATTTCCAAAACTTCGATTACAGCACACCAATTACGGAACTAAGTGGTGGTCAGAAGACAAGACTTGCGTTAGGTAAATTATTACTGCAAAAACCGCAGCTGCTTATTTTGGACGAGCCTACTAACCATTTAGACATTGATACTCTCTCATGGTTAGAAAACTACTTAGTCAACTATCCTGGTGCTGTTGTGATTGTTTCACATGACCGCTACTTTTTAGATAAAACTGTTTCGATTGTTTATGAAATTTCAAGGCATAGAACGAAGAAATACCATGGCACATACACTAAATTCTTAGAGCAAAAAGAATTGGATTACGAACAGGAATTAAGGGAATATGAACAACAGCAATCCGAAATTAAAAAATTAGAGGATTTTGTCCAGCGTAATATTGTTCGCGCATCTACGACAAAGCGTGCGCAGAGCAGAAGAAAACAGTTAGAAAAAATGGATAAGCTTGACAGACCATTAGGAGACGAATCTTCTGCATCGTTTGCTTTCCAGATTAATCGGCGTAGTGGCAATGATGTGCTGAAAATCGATAATTTAGCTGTACGCTATGATGATGAGAGTGACCCATTATTTAAGAATGCAAAGCTTCATGTTAATCGCGGAGAACGAATTGCTCTGGTTGGACCGAATGGTGTTGGAAAAACAACATTATTGAAAGCGATTATGGGTAAATTAAGTCCAATCGAGGGTACGATTCATTTGGGTACGAATGTGCAGATTGGTTACTATGATCAGGAGCAAGCAGATTTATCATCGTCAAAAACAATTCTCCAAGAATTATGGGATGACTATCCAATAATCAATGAAAAAGACATTCGCACAGTTTTAGGTAACTTCCTCTTTACCGGAGATGATGTTTTAAAACCCGTGCTTACATTAAGTGGTGGAGAAAAGGCAAGATTAGCCTTAGCCAAATTAATGATGCAAAAAGCAAACCTATTAATACTGGATGAGCCGACAAACCATTTGGATATCGATAGTAAAGAAGTATTGGAAGCGGCATTGAATGAGTTCCCAGGAACTATTATCTTCGTATCGCATGACCGTTACTTCATTAATAAAATTACCGATCAGGTTGCAGAAATGCAGCGCGATGGAATTAAGATTTACTTAGGCGATTACGATTATTATTTAGAGAAGAAAGAAGAAGAAGCAGAATTGCATCGTTTACAGCAAAATGAGAAACCTATTGTTAAGGAAGAAAAGAAAAAGCTCAGTTTTAAAGAAGAGAAACAATTGCAAAGTGAAAGACGGAAGAAACAGCGTCGGGTAACAGAAATTGAAGAGAAGATTGAACAGCTGGAATTGGAAATTACAAAAGTAGAAGAGAAAATGGCAGAACCTGAAGTATATCAGGACCATGAGAAATCTCTTGAATTAAACGAGAAAATTAGCGAAATGAATTTAGAAATTGAACAGTTAATGGATGAATGGGCAGTACTCCAAGAGGCTTAAATTTGTATCAAATAAAGTACTAACGTATAATTTAAGTAACTTTGAAGTATTTTGTCGTTTAAAGCTATTTTTTTGGAGGTTAGGCCCGTGTAAAACAATCGGTAAACTTAGTAACACGTAATAATTGTAAAATGTTTACAATCACCATACTTACTTAGTGTGAGACGATTGAAAATTTATGGAGGGTTATAATAATTGACAATAGCAATCATAACACTTATTGTGCTTATCTTAATTAATGCTTTCTTTGCAGCATCCGAAATGGCATTGGTTGGAATGAATGATACAAAAGTACAGAAAATGGCGGAAAATGGCGATAAGAAAGCAATTATGATTTACAATCTTACTTCCGAACCAAGCCGTTTCCTTAGTACAATCCAAATAGGAATAACATTAGCTGGGTTCTTGTCCAGTGCATTTGCAGCAGACTTCTTTGCTGGACCACTAGCAACAGGTTTAGCCAATATTGGTATTCCGTTAGAACTTGATGTACTCAATACGATATCTGTAGTTGTAATTACACTTGTTCTATCATACTTTACACTTGTTTTCGGAGAGCTTGTTCCAAAACAAATTGCGATTCAAAAAACAGAGAAAATCGCCAATTCCGTAGCTAAACCACTTACATTTCTATTTAAGATTTTCTTGCCTTTAGTAAAGCTTCTTACCTTTTCAACGAACACGGTTGTTCGTATGTTCGGGATTGATCCAAATGCACATAGTGAAGAAGCAACAGAAGAAGAAATTAGAATGCTCGTCGATGTTGGCGGCGAAAGAGGTACAATAAACGTTGCAGAGAAATTAATGATCAATAACATCTTTGAATTTAATGATAAGAATGTCTCTGATATTATTACACATCGAACGGATATGTCTGTTCTGTCGATTGAAGCTACGTTAAAAGAAACAGTTGAAATGGTAAATGAATTAAAATATACGAGGTTCCCGATTTTTGAAGGGGATATTGATAATATTATTGGTATTCTGCATGTAAAGGATTTACTTCCGTATGTAGACCGTGACTATGATAATAGTTTTAATTTGAAGAAGATAATCCGCAAACCATATTTTGTTCTTGAAACACAAACCATTGATATACTTTTTGCCGATATGCAAAAAAATAATGCACATATCGCTATTGTACTCGATGAATATGGCGGTACTGAGGGATTAGTTACAATTGAGGACGTAATTGAGGAAATTGTTGGTGAGATTTTCAGTGAAAGTGATGGACCTGAAGAAGAGGAAATCATTCAGATTGCACCAAATCAATACTCTATTGAAGGTGTTGCTCATCTCTATGAGCTTCAAGATATAATTGATATTGAATTTCCTATCGAAGACTTCGATACAGTAAGTGGTTTTCTAATTGGCGAAATTGGCTACATTCCAACAAAAGAAGAACGACCTGTCATAACGTATAAAAATCTCGTATTTGAAGTAACCGAAGTAGCTGAGAATCGAATCGAGAAAATTGTCCTAACAATAGACGGTGACGTAGGAGAAAGTAACCAGAATGAGGAAATAGAGGGAAGTAAGGAGTCTTTTAATATTAGGCCTAATGCTTAATGTTTGTTGTAAGTACAAACTTAGTATGATGGCTCACTGGCTGTCAGCAGCTGAATAGAATAAAATTAAACACATTTAAAAGCCCATGAGGAAAAATTTCCTCATGGGCTCTTTTCTATTTAAATAGATAATCATTTTGAATTGTGTACTCAACAGCAACTCGATAAATAATTCCTAAGCCGAGCATCGTCGACATGACCGAACTCCCGCCATAACTAATTAACAATAGCGGAATACCTGTAATAGGCATAATTCCAATTGTCATTCCAATATTTTGAAACACATGAACGAGAATTAAGCTAAGAAAGCCAAAGCAGAAATACGAGCCAAATGGCGAATGTTGAAACATATTTAAACCTAGTGTAACTAGTTTATATAACAACATAAAGTATAAAAAGATTACAATTGCGCCACCTACGAAGCCGAAGCTTTCACCAATAACAGAATAGATAAAATCAGAATGTGCTTCTGGATAGTATACTTCAATCCCATTTAATCCTTTACCAAAGAGCTGCCCCGATCCTAACCCCATAATGGCACGATCAAAGTGGTAGCTTGCGTTACTTGTTTGCTGGGCAGGGTCGAACCAAGTCATAATTCGATCGATTTGGTATGCATTACTAGACCCAACGATTTCCTTTGCTAAGTCTGGAAATTTTACAATAAATCCGAGGACCGCTCCGCTCGCTGCAGCTATTATTCCAATCAAGCTTAATATTATTTTCCAGCTAATCCCAGCGAAGATAATCATCATCCCAGCAATAAATAAATATACCATAGAAGTTCCAAAGTCAGGTTGTCGCATGATAAGTACAACTGGGAAGGCTACAACAATTAGTATTTTAATAAGTAATAGTGTGTCAGTTTTTAGAGTATTTAATTCATATTTCGATCGATGCTGGGTAATTACCCTTCCCATATATAGAATTGTAGTTATTTTCGTAAATTCAGCTGGTTGTATCGATAGTCCTGGAAACTTAAACCAACTCTTTGCACCATTTGTCGGTTCCGCGATTGAGTCAGGACTTATTAATAAAATAGCAAGCACTAGAATACCGCCAATATACGCATAAATACTAACCTTGTATAATTGCTCTAAATCAAAAAACTGGATTGCAGCTACAAAACATACACCAATCGTAAACCAAGCAACTTGCTGCAATGCGAAATTTTTACCATGATATTGTTCAAATTGCTGTGCATTATAAATGGCAAGTAAACTAACACAAACAAATAAGATAAACAATATTATCAAATCAGTTTGCATATAATGGGACTGCTTCTTGTTCATCAAGTATCACCAAATTTCTTTTCAGAGATCTTTTTTCATTATAATAAGTAAAGAAACTTATCCACAAAAATATTCACAGTAAAATTGTTTAGATAGAAAACTTGTTTTCCCCATGCCTTTCGATAACAGCCTTAGTTGCACTTGTGTAGTGAAGAAAGTTTGCAATTTCCAACTACCAACAAAACTATCCACAATATCAACAGGGCAATATAAAGTTATCCCCAAGATTCATCCACAATAAGATTGTAAGTATAATAAGCAATTGTGAATTTTAACTGCAGGTATGTGGATAAATTTACTATTTCAACAATAAAGAAGGATTTGCATTCAAGTCTAAACCAGAACGCCTTCCTTGTTCATATGCAATCGTTCCGGCAGCTGCAATCATGGCAGCATTGTCTGTGCAAAGTTTAAGTGGTGGGATTAACAATGGAATATTGGTTTCAGAGAATTTTGCTTCCAATTCGGTTCTTAGCCCCTTATTCGCAGCTACACCCCCAGCAACAATCACTTGCTTCACATTAAATTCCTTTGCTGCACGGAGGGTTTTTGTTGTAAGCACATCAACAACACTTGCTTGGAAGCTCGCAGCAATATCCTCTGCCTTTAACGTCTCCCCACGTTGCTTTGCATTATGAATTTTATTAATCACCGCTGATTTTAATCCACTAAAACTAAAATCATAACTACCGTCTTCTAGCCATGCTCTCGGAAAATCAATCGTTTCTTCCCCAATCTCTGCTAATCGGTCAATATGTGGTCCACCTGGATATGGCAAATCAAGCATTCTTGCGACCTTATCATATGCTTCTCCTGCCGCATCATCACGTGTTTCTCCGATTAACTCATAAGAACCATGCTCTTTCATTAAAACAAGTTCAGTATGTCCACCTGAGACGATTAATGCTAGAAGTGGAAATGTGAATTCCTTTTCTAATCTGTTAGCGTAAATATGTCCCGCAATATGATGGACTCCGACTAACGGTTTTTGCTTAGCAAATGCTAATGCTTTAGCAGCATTAACACCGACAAGTAATGCGCCAACAAGTCCTGGGCCCTCGGTAACGGTTATTGCATCAATTTGGTCCCAGTTCATTCCAGCCTCTTGGAAAGCTTCTTCAAGCACAATTGTCATTTGTTCAACATGATGTCTTGACGCAATCTCTGGGACTACTCCGCCAAAACGTTTATGGCTCTCAATTTGCGATGCAACCACGTTAGAAACAATTTCTGTTCCGTTTTTCACAATTGAAGCGGCAGTTTCATCACAGCTCGTTTCAATTCCTAATATAAATGTATCTTTTTTCATTATAAGTTCACCCACATTACAATAGCATCTTCTTGATTATCTGTATAATAGTTTTTTCGAATACCACCAGGAACTAGCCCAAACTTACGATACATCGACTGGGCTACTATATTCGAAACACGTACTTCCAATGACAAATGCCGAACTCCTATCTGCATTGCGGCTTGGATTACATATTGAAATAGCATTTCTCCTAATTTATAGCCGCGAAATTCCGGCATAATTGCGATATTCGTAATTTGTGCTTCATCAATGACAATCCATGCGCCAGCATAGCCAACAATCTGCCCATTTGCTTCAATGACAAAGTAATGGGCAAATTTGTTATCGACAATCTCTTGATAAAAAATGTCTGTTGTCCATGGCGCTGTAAAGGAAGCTTTTTCAACTTCTACAACATGTTCTACATCCTTAATCTCCATCTTTCGTATAAGAACTTTATCCATTTTGCTCGTTTTCCTTCTGTGCTTTAAGCCAATTTGCTTCTGCTTCAGCTAAGCGCAGATAATTAGGTGTTAGCGTATGTGTAGGATCTGCACTTTTACTTAAGCCTGCAAGCCCAAGAAACCCAGGTCTTGCGATATGAAAAGGTCCCTCAGGTATTACAGCTGATTCTCCTAAAGCTTCTTTAATGTTTTCCTTATAAACGGAGATATCTGGACTTAGGAATAGCACCCTTCGATTTTCTTTAGCGAGTTTTGCTAATACTTCTTCCATTGAAATATTCTTCTCTTCATAGACAGGTACAAGATTCTTTCCCTTCCATTCATAAAACCCAGTAAAGACCATGCCGCGACGTGCATCGAAAAACGGGCAAATAATTCCGTCAAAAAATCTCCCTTGATAAGCAAGCACTTCTAGACTGGATATGCCTGTAATCGGAATATCTAGTGCCCATGCTAATGATTTTGCAGTAGACATCCCAATTCGCACCCCAGTATAAGATCCCGGTCCTTTAGCAACGACAATCTTATCTAATTGATCTGGAGTAAGTGAAACCTCATTCATTAGTTGATTGATTGCAGGCATTAGCCTTACAGAATGGTTTTTCGCTATATTTGTAACTACTTCTCCTATGATTTGCTCGTCCTTTAGTATTGCTACACCTAATAATTGATTCGATGTATCAATTGCAAGTAGATTCATTCAAGTAACTCCTAACTCAATAATTCATTTATAACCAATTCAAAATGCTCACTTGTAGAGGTAAACACTAATTCACGTTGATGTTCCCCAATATAGTTGATTTTAATATTTAAACGTTCAATAGGTAGAAACTCCTCAATAAACTGCGCCCATTCGATAACTGTAACACCACTTCCATGAATATATTCTTCAAGACCAATATCCTCTTCAGAATTTTCTAGTCGGTATGCATCGATATGGTAGAAAGGGAGGCTTCTTCCCATATATTCTTTTATAATTGTAAATGTTGGACTGCTTACCGTACGTTCTACACCTAAGCCTTTTGCTAATCCTTTTGTAAACGTCGTTTTACCAGCACCTAAATCGCCTTCTAACGTTATTACATCACCAGCCTGAAGTAAAGCAGCTAATTTCTCCCCCATAGCTGTTGTTTCCTCGACTGTTTCTGTTTTTATCTGGTGTTTATTCATAAAGTCACCTACTTAAATGATTATATCCCTTTTTCTCTTAACGTACCTCATTATTATCTATATTTAACTGTACATGACATGTCCTTCATAGCTACGATCTCTTACATGTACTACTTTACTTACTTTTGTATTGAAATTTTATGCAATCCGTAATAGCCCCATCACTATTTCCTACAACAACTAACACTAATAATAACAAAAAGAATAGGAAAAAGAAAAAGATTGAGTGGAATAACGCTACTTTTGCATGAGGAAATAACATTTTGTTTTAAATCTATATAAATACCGAGTAGAAGTGTTGTTCAGTCTTTCCAATTGAACATTTGATTCCCTATAAAATTTATTTTTTTAAAAATGGCTTCTTTGATTAAGTTTATTATAATAAAAAAACACACGATTTTCATATAAGAAATCCTGTGTGGGTATCAATGCTATTATATTTTAAATGGCGGTCCGGACGGGACTCGAACCCGCGACCTCCTGCGTGACAGGCAGGCATTCTAACCAACTGAACTACCGGACCATTAACCTTTTTTACATATATTAATTGGTTGCGGGGGCAGGATTTGAACCTACGACCTTTGGGTTATGAGCCCAACGAGCTACCAGACTGCTCCACCCCGCGATAATAAAAATATAAAATTGTTTCTAATCTTAATAGAACAATTTATTGCCTGGCGGCGTCCTACTCTTGCAGGGACAAAGTCCCAACTACCATCGGCGCTGAAGAGCTTAACTACTGTGTTCGGGATGGGAACAGGTGTGACCTCTTCGCTATTACTACCAGACAATCCTAAAAAATCAGGACAAACTCTATTATATACTTTTTAAAGGTAAAAAGCAAGGTATTTTATGTTTATACCCTAAAAACTAAATAAGAGTAACGTTCAACGACAATCAAATAAGAATTTAGTTAAGTCCTCGATCGATTAGTATCCGTAAGCTCCACGTGTCACCACGCTTCCACACCGAACCTATCAACCTCATCGTCTCTGAGGGATCTTACTCACTCGAAGTGATGGGAAGTCTCATCTTGAGGGGGGCTTCATGCTTAGATGCTTTCAGCACTTATCCTTTCCACACGTAGCTACCCAGCGATGCTCCTGGCGGAACAACTGGTACACCAGCGGTGTGTCCATCCCGGTCCTCTCGTACTAAGGACAGCTCCTCTCAAACTTCCAACGCCCACGACGGATAGGGACCGAACTGTCTCACGACGTTCTGAACCCAGCTCGCGTACCGCTTTAATGGGCGAACAGCCCAACCCTTGGGACCGACTACAGCCCCAGGATGCGATGAGCCGACATCGAGGTGCCAAACCTCCCCGTCGATGTGAACTCTTGGGGGAGATAAGCCTGTTATCCCCGGGGTAGCTTTTATCCGTTGAGCGATGGCCCTTCCATGCGGAACCACCGGATCACTAAGCCCGACTTTCGTCCCTGCTCGACTTGTAGGTCTCGCAGTCAAGCTCCCTTCTGCCTTTACACTCTACGAATGATTTCCAACCATTCTGAGGGAACCTTTGGGCGCCTCCGTTACTCTTTGGGAGGCGACCGCCCCAGTCAAACTGCCCGCCTGACACTGTCTCCGAACCGGATCACGGTCCTGGGTTAGAAGGTTCATACAACTAGGGTGGTATCCCACGGGCGCCTCCACGTAAGCTAGCGCTCACGCTTCAACGGCTCCCACCTATCCTGTACAAGCTGCACAAACATTCAATATCAGGCTACAGTAAAGCTCCACGGGGTCTTTCCGTCCTGTCGCGGGTAATGCGCATCTTCACGCATAGTATAATTTCACCGGGTCTCTCGTTGAGACAGTGCCCAAGTCGTTGCACCTTTCGTGCGGGTCGGAACTTACCCGACAAGGAATTTCGCTACCTTAGGACCGTTATAGTTACGGCCGCCGTTTACTGGGGCTTCGGTTCTATGCTTCGCACCGAAGTGCTAACATTTCCCCTTAACCTTCCAGCACCGGGCAGGTGTCAGCCCCTATACTTCGCCTTTCGGCTTCGCAGAGACCTGTGTTTTTGCTAAACAGTCGCTTGGGCCTATTCACTGCGGCTCCATGTTAATGAAGCACCCCTTCTCCCGAAGTTACGGGGTCATTTTGCCGAGTTCCTTAACGAGAGTTCTCCCGCTCACCTTAGGATTCTCTCCTCGCCTACCTGTGTCGGTTTGCGGTACGGGCACCTATGATCTAACTAGAGGCTTTTCTTGGCAGTGTGAAATCAGGAACTTCGGTACTAATTTCCCTCCCCATCACAGCTTGAAATTGTTGAACGGATTTGCCTATCCAACTTTCTCACTGCTTGGGCGCACACATCCATCGGTGCGCATTCCTTATCCTACTGCGTCCCCCCATCGCTCAAACAATCATGAGGTGGTACAGGAATATCAACCTGTTGTCCATCGCCTACGCCTTTCGGCCTCGGCTTAGGTCCCGACTAACCCTGAGAGGACGAGCCTTCCTCAGGAAACCTTAGGCATTCGGTGAAAGAGATTCTCACTCTTTTTTCGCTACTCATACCGGCATTCTCACTTCTAAGCGCTCCACCAGTCCTCACGGTCTGACTTCACAGCACTTAGAACGCTCTCCTACCATTGTTCGAAGAACAATCCGCAGCTTCGGTGATACGTTTAGCCCCGGTACATTTTCGGCGCAGAGTCACTCGACCAGTGAGCTATTACGCACTCTTTAAATGATGGCTGCTTCTGAGCCAACATCCTGGTTGTCTGGGCAACTCCACATCCTTTTCCACTTAACGTATACTTTGGGACCTTAGCTGGCGGTCTGGGCTGTTTCCCTTTCGACTATGAACCTTATCACCCATAGTCTGACTCCCAAGCTGAAGTAATTGGCATTCGGAGTTTGACTGAATTCGGTAACCCGGTGAGGGCCCCTAGTTCAATCAGTGCTCTACCTCCAATACTCAATGCTTGAGGCTAGCCCTAAAGCTATTTCGGAGAGAACCAGCTATCTCCGTGTTCGATTGGCATTTCACCCCTACCCACACCTCATCCCCGCATTTTTCAACATACGTGGGTTCGGGCCTCCAGTCAGTGTTACCTGACCTTCACCCTGGACATGGGTAGATCACACGGTTTCGGGTCTACGACCGCATACTATAAACGCCCTATTCAGACTCGCTTTCGCTGCGGCTCCGTGTCTTCCACTTAACCTTGCATACGATCGTAACTCGCCGGTCCATTCTACAAAAGGTACGCCGTCACCCATTAACGGGCTTCGACTACTTGTAGGCACACGGTTTCAGGTACTATTTCACTCCCCTTCCGGGGTGCTTTTCACCTTTCCCTCACGGTACTGGTTCACTATCGGTCACTAGGGAGTATTTAGCCTTGGGAGATGGTCCTCCCGGATTCCGACGGAATTTCTCGTGTTCCGCCGTACTCAGGATACACTCCGGAGAGAATTCCTTTTCGACTACAGGGCTGTTACCCGCTATGGCTGACCTTTCCAGATCGATTCGTCTAAAGAATTCTTTTGTAACTCCAAAGGAGTGTCCTACAACCCCAGAAAGCAAGCTTTCTGGTTTGGGCTAATTCCGTTTCGCTCGCCGCTACTCAGGAAATCGCATTTGCTTTCTCTTCCTCCGGGTACTGAGATGTTTCAGTTCCCCGGGTCTGCCTCCATTATCCTATGTATTCAGATAATGGTACTGTCCCATTACGAACAGCGGGTTTCCCCATTCGGAAATCCTCGGATCAAAGTTTACGTACAACTCCCCGAGGCATATCGGTGTTAGTCCCGTCCTTCATCGGCTCCTAGTGCCAAGGCATCCACCGTGCGCCCTTATTCACTTAACTAAGTTAGTAAATAAGCGTACTAATTTATTAGCCTTGCTTTAATTTTTAAAATTGATGTCGTTGTTACTCTTATTTAGTTTTCAAGGTACAAAGTATAAAATGAGAGATTTGCTCTCTCAAAACTGAACCAAACAACCATGTATGTCCTTACTATCTTAAAGATAGCGTTCCGAATATTCCTTAGAAAGGAGGTGATCCAGCCGCACCTTCCGATACGGCTACCTTGTTACGACTTCACCCCAATCATTGGTCCCACCTTCGGCGGCTGGCTCGCATATTGCGTTACCTCACCGACTTCGGGTGTTACCGACTCTCGTGGTGTGACGGGCGGTGTGTACAAGGCCCGGGAACGTATTCACCGCGGCATGCTGATCCGCGATTACTAGCGATTCCGGCTTCATGTAGGCGAGTTGCAGCCTACAATCCGAACTGAGAATGGTTTTATGGGATTTGCTTGACCTCGCGGTTTTGCAGCCCTTTGTTCCATCCATTGTAGCACGTGTGTAGCCCAGGTCATAAGGGGCATGATGATTTGACGTCATCCCCACCTTCCTCCGGTTTGTCACCGGCAGTCACCTTAGAGTGCCCAACTAAATGCTGGCAACTAAGATCAAGGGTTGCGCTCGTTGCGGGACTTAACCCAACATCTCACGACACGAGCTGACGACAACCATGCACCACCTGTCACTTTTGTCCCCGAAGGGAAATCCCTATCTCTAGGGAGGGCAAAAGGATGTCAAGACCTGGTAAGGTTCTTCGCGTTGCTTCGAATTAAACCACATGCTCCACCGCTTGTGCGGGCCCCCGTCAATTCTTTTGAGTTTCAGCCTTGCGGCCGTACTCCCCAGGCGGAGTGCTTAATGCGTTAACTTCAGCACTAAGGGGCGGAAACCCCCTAACACCTAGCACTCATCGTTTACGGCGTGGACTACCAGGGTATCTAATCCTGTTCGCTCCCCACGCTTTCGCTCCTCAGCGTCAGTTACAGACCAGAGAGTCGCCTTCGCCACTGGTGTTCCTCCACATCTCTACGCATTTCACCGCTACACGTGGAATTCCACTCTCCTCTTCTGTACTCAAGTCCTCCAGTTTCCAATGACCGTTCGTGGTTAAGCCACGAGATTTCACATCAGACTTAAAAGACCGCCTGCGAGCGCTTTACGCCCAATAATTCCGGACAACGCTTGCCACCTACGTATTACCGCGGCTGCTGGCACGTAGTTAGCCGTGGCTTTCTGGTTAGGTACCGTCAAGGTATGATCAGTTACTATCATACTTGTTCTTCCCTAACAACAGAGTTTTACGATCCGAAAACCTTCATCACTCACGCGGCGTTGCTCCGTCAGACTTTCGTCCATTGCGGAAGATTCCCTACTGCTGCCTCCCGTAGGAGTCTGGGCCGTGTCTCAGTCCCAGTGTGGCCGATCACCCTCTCAGGTCGGCTACGCATCGTCGCCTTGGTGAGCCATTACCCCACCAACTAGCTAATGCGCCGCGGGCCCATCTGTAAGTGACAGCTTGCGCCGCCTTTCATCTTCTCACCATGAGGTGAAAAGTGTTATCCGGTATTAGCTCACGTTTCCGCGAGTTATCCCGATCTTACAGGTAGGTTGCCCACGTGTTACTCACCCGTCCGCCGCTCATTCCACTCTTCTTCACCCCGAAGGGATCGGAAAAGCTTCCTGCGCTCGACTTGCATGTATTAGGCACGCCGCCAGCGTTCGTCCTGAGCCAAGATCAAACTCTCCAATAAAGTGTTTGAAATGAAATTGACACCAATCAATTCCATATAATGTCTTAGCTTTAAGAAGTGTTACCTTCTTGTTTTGTTGAAAAGAAAACAAGTTTTCTCTTCATTGACATACTGGTTGTTTTGTTCAGTTTTCAAAGAGCAAATGTTCCGTTGCTTCAGGAGCAACTTTACTACTATATCACATATTGCATTTTGTTGTCAACAACTTTTCACTTGAATATTTCTTGCTGTTTTTTCGACAACTTTTAAAATATATCATTTCCACTTTAACAAGTCAACACTTTTTTTAAAAAAAGTGCGATGGGCCTGAGTGGACTCGAACCACCGACCTCACGCTTATCAGGCGTGCGCTCTAACCAGCTGAGCTACAGGCCCAAATAATAAATTATTTGGAGCGGGTGAAGGGAATCGAACCCTCATCATCAGCTTGGAAGGCTGAGGTTTTACCACTAAACTACACCCGCATATATAAAATTTTCTAGAAGTCTCACTGGTCGGGAAGACAGGATTCGAACCTGCGACCCCTTGGTCCCAAACCAAGTGCTCTACCAAGCTGAGCTACTTCCCGAAATAATGGCGCGCCCGAGAGGAGTCGAACCCCTAACCTCTTGATCCGTAGTCAAACGCTCTATCCAATTGAGCTACGGGCGCTCGAAAATAGTGAAGATATAAATCCTAACATCTTTAAAAGTTAATTGCAAGTCTTTTTAAGTGCGGCCGAGAGGACTTGAACCTCCACGGGTTATTCACCCACTAGGCCCTCAACCTAGCGCGTCTGCCATTCCGCCACGACCGCATAGTTGTTCTTCTACCTGAAGAAACTTTACTTTAAATGTTATTGATGAGCCATGAAGGATTCGAACCTTCGACCCTTTGATTAAAAGTCAAATGCTCTACCGACTGAGCTAATGGCTCATATTTAAAAGATAATTTATATAGTAAAAACTATAAATTCTTAGTATTATAAAGTTGTCTAGACAGTATTTTCTAATAAAAAAATACTATTTCTAAATAGTATAAGTAATCTCATGCATACATTTAATTATATACTGAAACAAACTTAATATTTGGCTGGGCTACTAGGATTCGAACCTAGGATACACGGGATCAAAACCCGATGCCTTACCGCTTGGCTATAGCCCAACAATGGCGGTCCGGACGGGACTCGAACCCGCGACCTCCTGCGTGACAGGCAGGCATTCTAACCAACTGAACTACCGGACCAAAACATATAAAGATTAAAAAGATGACCCGTACGGGATTCGAACCCGTGATACCGCCGTGAAAGGGCGGTGTCTTAACCGCTTGACCAACGGGCCATTCATCTAAAAAATATGGCGGAGAAGGAGGGATTTGAACCCTCGCGCCGCTTACGCGACCTACACCCTTAGCAGGGGCGCCTCTTCAGCCTCTTGAGTACTTCCCCATATGGCTCCACAGGTAGGATTCGAACCTACGACCGATCGGTTAACAGCCGATTGCTCTACCACTGAGCTACTGTGGAATAATGAATAGCATTTTGAATACTGTAAGTAAAACTTGAATATCCCTTATGTCGCAATCTAAAAACAAATTAACAGCAACGAAAAATATCTTACCACGATTCAAGTTAGTTTGTCAACACTTTTTAAAGAATAAATCTTTTTCCTAGCTGCCGTGCATCTTTACATTCGATACTCACTCATTTGTTTATGTATCTGCACACCAATACTTTGTGAACAAAATTCATCACTAGATTTGATAGCTTATTTAATTTACCATGGATGACAAATTTCGTCAATGGATTTTTAATAAAAATTTACAAATCAACTTATCGCGTTACAGAAAGACTAGAATACCCAATAATATGCCAACTATAAAATTCTATTTATAATTTAAGCTGCATCAGCATTCCACTGCATTTACCACAACGATACTTATTCAAATCTACACGGCGAATCCGCTTATACTCCTGATTACATTGTTTACATTTATATACATATTGATACTTTCTTTTTTGTGAAGGCAATGGATTGCAATGTCTTGGTGAACCAGTCTTTTTTAATAAAGCTTTAAATTCTGGATCAATATGCTTGTATCCTTTTCCTTCTATATGAAGATGATAATGGCATAACTCATGTTTAATAATACCAACAAATTCCTCTAGATCCATCTCTGAAACATACTTTGGATTTAGTTCAATTAACTTCTTTGCCGGAATATATCTACCACCTGTAGTTCTTAAACGATGATTAAATTTCACTTCATGTTCAAAAGGCTTGTCAAAAAACTCTATAGATAGTTTGTCTACCATATTATATAATGTCTGCTTGTTTATTGGATCCATTTCATATCTTCCTTATTAGTAAATAATAATTAGAATAAGATTTTTTTATTATCCCCTTTAATCTTATCATATTCATTCCTTTTTTCTATCGTCATTACCATCATTAAACAGCCGTAAATAAATTTCTTCTACTAAATAACACCTAACAATAATACACGTCTTAAAATGTTGATTTTAAATTTGTTTAACCTATAATTAAAAGAGGAGATCATTCATCGATTTCAGTAAATATTTATTTACACCTCAGAAAGAAACCTCTATATAACTTTAACACTACTAAATTGACTATTGTTTGTTTCAATGCAATATTCCCCATTATTTATTCAGTATTTATCATTTAATATTATAGTTAAGAAAATAATACATATCAATTTAAAGAATCATATCGTTTCATTCATTTAAATTTATTACAACAAAGCCATTCACCCCATAATCTCCAGCTGTTTTTCCGAGTCTATAATCATAGTAATATTATAATTACTATGTTATTATAATTATTGTAGTTTATAAAACAGGAGGGAATAAATTAATGAGCGAGAATAACAAGAAAATGACAACCGCTTTTGGTGCCCCAGTACCTAATGATGATGATTCAAAGACTGCAGGTCCTAGAGGTCCATTATTGATGGAAGATTTTTGGTTCCTTGAAAAATTAGCACATTTTGATAGAGAAGTAATTCCTGAGCGTCGTATGCACGCTAAAGGTTCCGGTGCATATGGTACCTTAACCGTTACAAATGACATTACAAAATATACGAAAGCTAAAATTTTCTCAGAAGTTGGCAAGAAAACAGATATGTTTGCTCGTTTTTCAACTGTTGCTGGTGAACGCGGTGCAGCTGAGGCAGAACGTGATATTCGCGGTACAGCATTAAAATTCTACACTGAAGAAGGTAACTGGGATTTAGTTGGAAATAATACACCTGTATTCTTCATGAGAGATCCTAAGCGTTTCCCGGATTTAAACCATGTTGTTAAACGTGATCCAAAAACAAACATGCACAATCCACAATCAAACTGGGATTTCTGGACAAGTCTTCCTGAAGCATTGCATCAAGTAACAATCGTAATGAGTGATCGCGGAATTCCAAACGGATTTAGACATATGAACTTATTCGGAAGCCATGCATATAGCATGATTAATGCAGACAATGAACGTGTATGGGTTAAATTCCATTTTTACACAGAACAAGGTATTGAAAACTTGACTGATCAAGAAGCAGAAGAATTAGTTGGTAAGGACCGCGAAAGTAGTCAACGAGATCTATTCGATAACATAGAAAAAGGTAACTTCCCTAAATGGAAAATGTACATCCAAGTAATGACAGATGAACAAGCGAAGAATATGCCTTATAATCCATTCGATTTAACAAAAGTATGGTATAAAGGTGATTTCCCTCTAATTGAAGTTGGGGAATTAGAGCTTAACCGTAATCCGGAAAACTATTTTGAAGAAGTAGAGCAAGCAGCATTTGCTCCAACAAATATCGTTCCTGGTATTGGCTTCTCACCTGATAGAATGTTACAAGGTCGCCTATTCTCATATGGTGATGCACAACGCTATCGTCTAGGTGTAAACCATTGGCAAATCCCTGTTAACTATCCTAAGAACGCGAAGAACTTCCATCCATACCATAGAGATGGTGCAATGCGTATTCATCCATACGGCGCCAAAATTTCTTATAGCCCTAACAGCTACGGCGAATGGGCAGATAGCAAAGAGCATCAAGAGCCTGCATTAGAACTTGGTGGCGATGCTAACTATTGGGACTTCCGTGAAGACGATGATCTTTACTACGAGCAACCTGGTAAATTATTTAGATTACAAAGCCCAGAAGCACAACAAAGATTATTCGAAAACACTGCACGCAATATGCAAGGAACGACAAAAGAAATTCAACTTCGCCACATTAATAACTGCTATAAAGCAGATCCAGCTTACGGTGAAGGTGTTGCAAAAGCACTTGGTATTTCAATTAGTGAAGTAGAAGCTGCAAGCGGCAGAGAATAAGTTTAGTAAAAAACGCCTCCCAAGTGTCTATACTTGAGAGGCGTTTTTACTTTCTAGAAAAATTATTTTTCATTCTTAACCATAGATAAAGCGATTCTGCCTTTGTCAGCATCAATATTCTCAACCCAGACTGTTACAACATCACCAACAGAAGCAATATCCATTGGGTGCTTCACAAATTTATTCGCCATCTTCGAGATATGAACAAGGCCGTCTTGTTTTACACCAATATCGACGAACACTCCGAAATCGACAACATTTCGTACGGTTCCCTGCATTTCCATGCCAGGTTTTAAGTCTTCCAATGATAAAACGTTTTGCTTTAACAATGGCTGTGGAAAATCATCGCGCGGATCTCTCTCCGGACGACTTAACGCATCAAGTATATCGATTAGTGTTGGTATGCCGATTTCTAATTTCTCAGCAAGCTCATGCTTATCATAAGTATTGATTGTTTCACGTAGCTTCGCTGAACCTATATCGGTAAGCTCACAATCCATCATCTTCAACAGACTTTCGGTCGTTTTATAGCTTTCAGGATGGATTGGTGTTCGATCAAGTGGATGTTCTCCATCAATAATACGTAAGAAACCAATTCCCTGTTCGTAAGTCTTTGCACCGAGTCGTGGAATTTTTTTCAATTGTTTACGGTTAGTAAATTTACCTTCTTCATTTCGTTTCTTCACAATATTATTCGCTACAGTCTTGCTTAGGCCAGCTACATATTGCAAAAGTGAGGAGGAGGCAGTATTTACATTAACTCCTACTTGGTTAACCGCTGTTTCAACTACAAACGTTAATGATTCATTTAATGCCTTCTGACTAACATCATGCTGATACTGGCCAACACCGATTGATTTCGGATCAATTTTAACAAGCTCTGCCAATGGATCCTGTACCCGACGAGCAATGGAAGCTGCACTTCTTTGCTCAACTTGTAAATCGGGGAATTCCTCACGTGCCAATTCCGATGCTGAATAGACACTTGCACCAGCCTCATTCACGATAATGTATGGTATATTCAACTGATTATTTGCGATTACATCAGAAATAAAATGCTCTGTTTCTCGTGATGCCGTCCCATTTCCAATTGCAATCAGCTCTATATCAAATTTCTTCACTAATTCTGTTACGATTTTCTCTGAACCAGCGATATCATTTTTTGGTGCTGTCGGATACATTACTCCAACATGCAAAACTTTCCCTGTTTCATCAACAGCAGCAAGCTTACAACCTGTTCGAAATGCAGGATCAACTCCTAAAATAGACTTGCCCTTTAACGGTGGCTGGAGTAATAGGTTTTTAAGATTTACAGAGAAGACGTCGATTGCCTGTTCTTCTCCTTTTTCCGTTAAGCTATTACGAATTTCCCTTTCAATCGATGGTTGAATTAACCGTTTATAGCTATCCTCGATTGCAGCGGTTAATAATTCAGCTACTTTCCCTGTTGTTGATCTTTTTACTACTTTTTTTAGTAAATAATCATTAATTCGGTCAATCGGAGAATCGATGGTAACCTTTAATACTTCTTCTTTCTCTCCGCGATTAAGTGCTAATATTCGGTGGGATACAAGCGTTCGAACCGCTTCATGGTATTCATAGTACATTTCATACACATGTTTCTCGTCCTTCTCCTCGTCCTTTACCTCAGAACGGATAACACCACGCTTAAATGTCTCTTCACGAATATAATCGCGATATTCGGCATTATCGGAAATCCACTCAGCAACAATATCATTTACACCAGCTAGGACATCCTCTATTGTATGTAATTCATGCTCTTCACTTAAATAATTCTCAGCTTCCATGTTGAGATTAATTATTTCTTGCTGCCAGATGAGTTCTGCCAACGGTTCTAAACCTTTTTCCTTGGCAATCGTCGCTTTCGTTCTTCGTTTTTGTTTATAAGGTCGATAAAGGTCCTCTACTCTTTGTAATTGTGTTGCACTTATTATCTCACGCTCAAGTTCCTCCGTTAATTTGCCTTGCTCATTAATAATCCTTAATACTTCCTGTTTTCTATCCAAAAGATTGACAGCATAGTGCCATTTATCTTGAACGGATTTTATTTGAACCTCGTCCAATCCGCCGGTCATTTCCTTGCGATATCGAGCAATAAAAGGAACAGTATTTCCCTCATCTAATAATGCAATTACTTTATTCACGGTGCTGGCTTTAATTTCAGTTTCTTTTGCAACCCAGCCCATTAAATCTTGTGCTAATTGTGCTGCCACTGTGTTTCCTCCTTTAGTTACTCTTTTATTCTATCAAAAATACAGTTTTTTTCCTAATTGCAATCAATAGTAAAAGTTCTTGTATATAGTACTGACTCACTGGTAAAAAGCAAAGCTAGAAGTTCATCTAAAGACTTGGTAATCAATAATAAAAGGACGTACACGAATGTGCCGCCCTTTTAAACTCAAATAAGTTTCTTCATGCTTCATAACGCATTACGATTAAAGTTGTATCATCATCTCTTGCTTTTAAGCCTTCCTGTGCAAAGGTCTCCGTGATTCGATGAACATTATCAAGAGTAAAATAATCTTGTGAAAGCTCTTTATCCGATACGCCATCAGAATACATTATAAAGCTCATTCCAGATTCAATTTTCCCCTCTTCAACTTTAAAGGTACGTTTGATGCCTGCTAAATATCCAGCATTTGGGATATTACGTTTCTTCTTTTTATTTTTCATGACAGTTATTACCCCAATATTCCCAATTGAAGAGTAGGTATACCTCTGTGAATTGAAATTAATTTTCAAAATGCCAAGAACTGCACCGCGTTTTCCTTGCAGCTTTTTATTGCAAAGCTCCACTAACTGCTCGACAGAAACCCCGAGGTTCTCTTTTATAATATCAACTATAATCTGCGAGGATTCTTTGGCGAATTCACCATTTCCTAATCCATCAGCGATCGCACAAATAAATTCATTATCTGATTCTGCATAAAAATAACTGTCACCACAGTAATAATTTCCTTGCTTGGCCTTTTGAAATACAGAAACATCTACCTTCTGACTTGTATTCAATCGAAAACCTCCGTGCTCTCAGACTGAATCGCTTCCCTAAGCTTACGTAATGAACGCCGTTGCAGACGCGATACATGCATTTGCGAAATACCAAGGATTTCGCCAGTTTCCTTCTGACTTAGATTTTCGAAATATGTATATTTTAATATTTCTTGTTCGCGCTCAGAAAGGATAGGGAGAATCTTTTCAAGAATAATTTTTTGATCTACGTTATCATAACCATCGTCAGTATTACCGACAATATCCAATATGGCAACCGTACCACCGTCTGAATCTCCTTCAACCTTGCGATCAACGGAAAGTGCTTTATAGCTTTTACTCATTTCCATTGTTTCTAAGATTTCCTCTTCTGATGCTTCGAGATATTCTGCTATTTCTTTAATGGAGGGAGACTTTTGATTTGCAGTTGTTAATTCATCTACAGCCCTTTTTATCTTTGGTCCTAATTCTTTAATACGTCTTGGTACATGTACACTCCAAGTCTTATCGCGAATGAATCGTTTTATCTCTCCTATAATGGTTGGAACAGCAAAGGATTCAAAGGATTTACCAAATGTGGCATCATATCTTCTAACTGCTGCTAGTAATCCAATCATACCTACCTGTACTAGATCTTCATGAATCATACTATTCCTTGAGTATTTTCTAGCAATTGATTCTACAAGATTTTTATATGTAAGCACAATTTTTTCTTGCACCACTTCATCTGTCGGCTCTTTTTGTAGAAATTCAATCCATTGGTAAACCTCATCTCTTCCTTTATTGTGTGGTTGAGATTTGGTTGTCATCAATATCCACCTCTGCTTCGTATAAATACTTAGTCATTAGTACTATGACACCATAGTTATTGTTGATGCGTACTTCATCCATTAATGCATTAATAAGAAACAGACCGAAGCCCCCTTCTCTTAAATCTTCAACAGATTCATTACCCACATATGGTCCAATATCATCTTTTATTTTCTTTATATTAAAGCTGCCGCCATGGTCAGCAACCATGATTTCCAGTTTATTCTCATAAACTCCAAACCCAATGGTAATCTCACCTTGATCACCATCTTTATACGCATGTGTTACTGCATTTGTAATTGCTTCAGAGATGGATACTTTTAAATCTTCAATATCTTCATAAGAAAATCCCATCCGATTTGCAATTCCAGACAAACTCAAACGAATGACACCAACATATTCTGCTTTTGCAGGAATCTTCATCTCAATAAAATCAAAGTTTTCCATTTACACTTCCACCTCGAATCGCTGTATCTATATCGATAATTTTATCTAATCCCGTAATTTTAAACAATCGTAATACACGGTCTTGTAAATTTACTAATTTCATACTGCTATTGTTTTCCTTTGTCGACTTCAATGCACTTACAAATATACCTAGTCCTGTACTATCCATATACTCAACATTTTCTAAGTTGACCTCAATAATATTTCCAGTTAGCTTTGTCAATGGTAAGAGATCCTCTTTTAATTTTGGTGCAGTATATGCATCGATCTCGCCAGATAAATTCATAATAAATTTACCTGCTTCTTCATGAATGTTCACTGTTAAATCCATAATTCTCCCCCTCTGACTACTATTGACTGCGAAGCAACAAATCAGATACTGCAGCCATCTATTTAAAGTGTCACATCGTTCACTTTCCCTATTAACGAGAAGCTTAAACTTCTTTTCGCAAAATAAGTAATGTGAAATCATCCGCTAATTGAAAGTTTTGCAATCGTTCAAAATGCTTGTACACATTGGTTACCAGCTCTTGTGCAGGTAAATCAATATACTGTTTTATGACGTTTAGCACTTCTTCCATCTCAATAAATCGCTCTCCATCCCTGCACTCCGTCACACCATCTGTTAAGAAAATCAACATATCATTTTCATGAATTTCTAATTCATATTGTTTGTAATCCGTATCAGGTAATACACCTAATAATAGCCCTTCCGTTTCTAGTTCGACAAAAGTTCCATTCTTGGCATTATAGTAAAAACCGGGTTCATGACCCGCTGAAGCATACTTAAGTTTACTTTCTAAGGGATGATATTGTGAATAGACCATCGTGATAAACATACTAGGATCTACATTTCGCTCAACCACTCGATTTAGATTTTTTAATATCATCCCTGGGCTCATCTTATCCTCTGGGAAGCTATCAATCGCGTATTTGATCATTGACATACACAATGCTGCTGGTATGCCCTTTCCAATGACATCAGCCATTGCGATTCCGATAGAGCCATCATTTCCCTTCACAAAGTGGTGATAATCACCATTCATTTGGTTCGCAGGAACACTAATAACACCAATATCCAAACCTTCTACTTCTGGTATTGTAGTTCCTAGAAGAGTTTCCTGCATACTAGCTGCTACAGATATTTCTGATTTAAGTGCAAGCTGTTCTTCTCTTAACATTTGGACTTCCTGAAGTGAAAGACCATAGGAAATCATTGCTTCTAGTAAAAAATCCATGGAATGTTTTACATCGAGGTTTAAATTCGGGTATAATTCGCCTAATGCTTGGATGTGTAAGTTCACGATTTCATCCGGAAGTATATTATTTTTAATAAAAGATTTACTAACTAGTTCTACACCATATAAGGATTGTTCGCTTTGATTTGTTATATAGTCTTTAAGCAGTGTTTTATAATGAGCGATGTCCAAGTCCATAATTTTATCCATAATAGACCCTCCTAGTATTGCAGTATTGCTTTTTACTCATATTGGAAACACAGTAGGATTTAGCAAATTACCGTTTATTATTTGGAAGGTGGGTATTAGCGAACCCATTTAACTGTGCTAATCTGTGTTCCCTGTCCAACTTCAGACTGAATATCAAACTCATCCATCAATCTTTTTACACCTGGAAGACCTGCTCCGAGGCCACCGGAAGTGGTATAACCATCTTGCATTACTTGGCTAATATCAGTTATTCCTGGCCCTGTATCAATTGCACTCATGCTTAACCCTTTGCGTTCTATTGTTTCCAATACTTCAAAGCAAATTTGACCTTCCTCTGAATATAAATAGATATTCCTTGCCAGTTCCGATACCGCAGTTGCTATCCTAGCCTGGTCAACCGTACTGAAGCCAAGTTTTTTTGCCATTTCTCTACCGAGCTGCCTAGCACTGACGATATCCCATTCTTTTCTAATTTTAACGCAGGACTGTGGGGACATATTTATACCCCCAACTCTTGGTACAGTTTAATTAGGCCTTGTTCTAAATCCAATGCTGTAGCTACCTTTTGCATATGGATACCAAGGTCGATTAATGTTATCGCTACTGCTGGCTGAATACCTGTTAGAACTACTTTCGCCCCCATAAGGTCTGACATTGTGATTACATCGCCCAAAACCTTCGCAATAAAGGAATCAATTATTTCTACAGATGTCAAGTCAATTACAACTCCTGTAGCACCGGTTTTGTGTATCTTATCTAATAAATCTTCCTGAAACTGGATTGCTGTTTTATCGTCTATTTCTGTTTGAATTGAAATCAATAAGTAATTGTATAGTTTTAGAATAGGGATAGGCAATGTTTTCACTCTCCTTGTAAAGCATTTATCATTTCTTCAATGCCATCTTCTTTAGGTTTCAGATTAATAACTTTTCGATTAGTAATTTCTAATGCACTAATAAACCCTTTCTTCAATGAGCTTTTTGTCGGTAAATTAGTTAAATCGATACCGAGATTTACAATAGTCTGTGCAATTTCAGGTCGAATACCAACAAGAATACAATTTGCACCAACCAATCGTACCGCTTCCGCTGCTTGGATAATATGGTGAGCTACCATCGTATCAACTACTGGAACACCAGTAATATCAATCAGTACTACTTCTGAATTATGCTTGATTACTCCTTCAAGCAAGTTCTCCATAATTAGTTTTGCACGTTCTGTATCAATCGTACCAATTAAAGGCATGATCGTAATTCCATCCGTCACTGGTATAAGTGGTGCTGACAATTCTTGTAATGCGATTCGTTGAATGGACAGAATATGTTCCCAGCTGCCAGTGTATTCATTAACCAATTGATGAATAATCGGTTCTACCCATTCATCTACACTTGCAAGCACCTCTGAAAAGAAGTTCGTGTCCACCTGATCTGATTTACTTAGAATAAAGTCAATGGTCACCCGTCTAAAAATTTGTAAGCCATCAGTGATATAACTTAACGGCCATCCTAATGTAATAAGCTTTTCCGAAAATGTGACGATCTCAATTAATGACCCTCGCTGTTTAATACTTGTAAATATCACATTTACAAATTCACGGTTTGTACTTTCAAATAATTCATCAGATGTAGTAGTTTTAAATTCATCTCTTTTCAATGAATCCAATTTTTCTAACCACATTTGTACAATCTCATCACTATTTTCGATAGCAATTTGCATCAACTTAGTTTTCATCGTATAGCCCCCGCTTATATAAAATAATATTATAAATATTGTTGCACGTTCATGTATTTTGCGCAAACTTTAGGTGTTTAAAATAGAATTCTCACGAAATATTATAACATAGTAGTATTTTGTGATGAGGTCTCCATATTTTGCAATAAATAAAAATACCCTTCTATCGAATTAGGAAGGGTATCCGCTAATGGCCATTATAAATATCCTTGAGTCCAAGGCTTATCTCTACTGCTTGATTAATTTTCTTCATCATTTCATTATCTAACTTTGTAATCTTATCAGTTAATCTTTGCTTATCTAACGTCCGAATTTGTTCTAACAAGATGACTGAATTACGTTCAAACCCATATCGTTTCGCATCGATCTCGACATGTGTTGGTAATTTAGCCTTTTGGATTTGTGCGGTAATTGCTGCAACTATGACAGTTGGACTAAAACGATTACCGATATCATTTTGTAGGATCAACACCGGACGAACGCCCCCCTGCTCTGATCCAACAACAGGAGAAAGGTCTGCAAAATATACCTCGCCTCTTTGAACAATCAAAATATTACACCCCGATCACAGAGCGCTCTAAGGTGTAATCAGCCTCCTCTTCAGCCTGAAAAGCTTCTGAAGCAATTGTCAGATTAATGCGGCCCATTTCTACGTAACCTCGCTGCATTGTTTCATGAAATTGTTGTATATGCTCATCTTTTTTATGTTGTAGATAGTTTTTCGTAGCCTGACATATGAAATCACTTAAATTACTATTTTCATACTGCATTAATCCATCCACCTCATTTAGTAGGTTTTTTGGTAATTTTACTACCACTTCCTGCAAGCTCTCTGACAAAACCATGCACCTCCGCCAACTGTTGAACAAACATTATAAAATTCTCTTTTAATAATATCATTGAATTAAATGGTTTGCAAAGGGTTGTGGCGATTTTTTTGGGAAATCCTTTGTTTTTGTCGTTTAATATTCATTAAAATGTGGTATAGGTCCTAATTATTGTCATTAAATTCAGGTTAAATGGGATTTCTAACTATCGTTGATCCTCCTGTAAACTATATGCATTAAATTTTCATATGATGACAGAAATTATGGACATCAATACAGCGTTCATACAGAATTCAGAGCTGTCATTCCAAATAGAAGCTTTTCTTTATCATAATACGGTAGTAAACCCCCACTTAATATTCTAAGGGGGGCAAGGAGGATATCCGATCATTTAATTTATGGAATCAATACCCTTCTGGTATGGCAGAAATACCATTAGGGATATCTGCCATTTTATTTTGTGATTTTTCCTTGAACCGATTCTGCTACTCTGATCATCTCATCTTTCGTTAACTCATCACTCGCTAAAATATAATCTACGCCATCGTGTGTCCACTCTAATGTTTTATCTGTAAGGGCTGCAACGGTGTATCCCAGGTTAATGACTTCACCTTGCACCTCTTGTGGTTCAGTTAACGTAGGTAGTACTTCTGCATGCTCCTCAATTAACGTAAAGCTCCGTTCCCCGGTAAAGGTTAAAATAACACGATTGCCATTTTCTAATTCCACATTTTTCTGTTCTGCCAGTTCAGCACCCGCAGTATATTCTGGGAGCATGACAGATAGCACTTGTTTTGAATCCGATTCCGATTCAGCTTCCTCTCCAGATGCAGTGGCACTAGCAGCGCTTGCCGCGAGATTCTTATCGATCGTAAAGTCATCCTCTGCAAATTTCGAATCCAATTCAAAGCTAGCAAAGTTGACTTCTACCAATACATTATTATCTTTATCAAGTACTTTTACAGTAACAGGTGTTAAGGTCTTTTTATCAAAGTAAATTTCCTGACTAGGTAAATTATTATTACTTTGATAATTCGTTTTTGTTCTAAAAATATAATGAGAATCATTCGCTTCAAACGCTGCCTCACTATCCTTTAATACATCATTGACAAGCGACTGGTACAAATAAGGCTGGCTGCTGTTTTGCGGCCATTCTGATTGAAATTTAAAACTCTTTTTTAATGCAGGTGTTAACACGAATACGCCATCCTTATTCTTTAAAATGATTTGACTTCCCTTATCATCTATATTATTTGATAGGGCCACGCGATAAAAATCTTTCTTCTTATGCCAAATATCGATATTGAACTTCTGTTCTTCTTGTCCAGTATTCATTGACATTTCTGCCTGTGCTTTGTAAGAGCTCATTTCCTCAAGATTTTCGCTCAGTTTCTTGACAACGTCCTCCTGTGACTTCTCCCCACATGCAGCTAATACGAGAATTAATAAGCCAAAGATAAGCAGCTTCCAGTTAAACACCTTACTCATTAACATATCTCCCCCGTCTCTATTAGCAAAGGTAACTACCTATTTCCGCAAAAGCCAAGATTTGAGATGAGCCTTCTATATTTTTACAACAAGTATTGTATAAAAAGGTATCATATCGCTCTTTTGCGTTATCCTAATAGTCACTCTGCTCCATCCTACCCGCATTAAAAATATATGAGACAACCCTGGGAAATATGTTAAATTTCAAAAGCTTAAAGCTAGTTTAGAGACGTACGGAGGTAAAGGAAGTCTCGCTAGTCTCTGGGCGCTGGAGCTGGACGTGGCTTCCCTAGTCACTAGAATTGCAATGAGAAATTCTTTATCCGTTCTTTTGTTAAATGCTTGTTCACTGGTAAACTTATACTAGTTGGAGAAGTTATAATTCCGCCACTTCCAGCACGACCTGAGCCACTGCATAGTCACGACTATGTGTGATGGAAATAAAGCTACGATATGTTTCATATCCAAGAGCGGTAATTATCGGGGCACCATTTACACCCCGTAGAACTTCAATATGTCGAAAGCTCAGCTTGCCAATTCCTGTACCAGCAGCCTTTGCAAATGCTTCTTTAGCAGCAAATCGGCCAGCAAGGAACTCCACTTTCCGATGGTGATTTTCAAGTTGATTAAATAAATCCTTTTCATTCTTTGTTAAAATTCGATCTACAAATCGAGTATTTGCCTCTATGCTATTTTTTATTCGGTCTAACTCGATAATATCAATGCCAATTCCTTTAATCATTTTAGTTTTTACCCCACATTCATTCTTCATGAGCTTATAGTAGTCATCCGAATTAAATTTACGTATTATAATAATAGTACCCAACTTTGTTATCATACAACAATATTTCTTATAGAAGAAATTATTTAAGACCAATTAAAATGCCCTTTTTGTCCTGCTTTTTGAACATGTACTTAAAATAATAATTATTTTAGTTGTTGAAGGGAGTCCATTATGTTTATTCGTAATGAAAGAAGTATAAAGGAGTTCATGCAATCCTATCCAGTGGTGTCCACGCTTATCATTATTAATCTTGTATTATGGCTATTCATTAACTTTCTGCAGCTGCCAATTGGTTTAATGATTCATGACTGGGCTATTGGCTATAATCTATTTGTTGCTGCTGGTGAATACTGGCGTCTCGTCACCCCGATATTCCTGCATGGAGACCTCATGCACGTTCTATTCAACTCATTCTCACTCGTTCTATTTGGGCCCGCTTTAGAACAGATGCTAGGAAAGCTTAAATTTCCCTTTGCCTATCTCGGTGTTGGTATCATTGGAAATATTGCAACCTACTTATTTGAACCACTGCACTACGCACATTTAGGTGCATCTGGCTCCATTTATGGTCTCTTTGGAATCTATGTTTTCATGATATTTTTCAGAAAGGATTTAATGGACAGTGGGAGCACACAAATGATTAAAGCAATTGTCATCATTGGCTTAATCATGACGTTCTTTCGTCCGAATATTAATATTTTCGCTCATCTTGGTGGATTTATCGGTGGTTTAATAATTGCTCCACTTGTGCTTAAAAATGTCCGTGCATATAATCCTTGGCAACAGAGACGCTATCGTACGGATGATGATTCGATCCAGTTTGATCCAAACCGCTGGAACAAGAAACGCATTCTGCCAACGAAGCTAAAGCAGAACCTTCCATGGATTATTATCGGGATTCTCGCATTATTTGGCTTGTTGAGCAGATTCTTTTAAACCCATATTATTGAAGTAAGGGGACTTAGGCAACGCACGCAATTGCCTAAGTCCCCTTATAATTGATAATAACAGGCACGAGTCTCGAGTATGTTGGTACAATCAATGTTGATAGTTAGCGGTTTTGTCATTCTCTTGTTTCTAGATTCTACCCTATCTTCAGCGGAAGAAATACACGAAGACTCCTGCGGGAAGAAGAGCCTAGGTGAGACTTCGAAGTGCGACAACACAAGAAGGCTCACCAGCTCCCCTAAGGTGCGCGTAGTGTATTTCTGGAGCGACGGCCAAGGAAGTAAATATCATCCTAAGTTATATTAATAACGACAAACAAAGCGAAATAGCTTAAATGTCCCGGTAAGAATACCAATCCGATAGGTTATCAATGGTTTCCGCATCGAGCTCTTTCAGAAAATAATGTGCTCCTGCTCCCATTTTACCTATAATTGAGACATGCATATTCCCGAGCTTTTGTTTACGATGAATGATATGCTGCTTTTTTTCGAATGATTGAATACGATTGTGGTACATAATCATCGTTCTCTTACTAAACAAGCGGTATCGTAGCATTAACTGTTCCCCTTTAACTTGATAACCTGCGTCTTTAAAACGGAGATATCCTAAATAAATGAACACGAGCAATAACAATACCGGTAACAAGCTAAATTGCGGAAAAAAGTAGAATACGACAACACTAGCTAAAAGGAAGAAGATACTCGACCGTAATAGATAGTACTTCAGTGCTCGCTTCGGTAATCCTGTCCATTCTTCTTCTTTTATTGCATAATTCGGCAAAAATTCGGCTAGAAAAGATGCGACCTCCTTCTTCTTCATAATTGGAAATAACACTGTTGCTGCGTCCTCACCTTTTCCTGCTGTCCCCCCTGCAACTTCAGCGAACACCGTAACATATCCCAAGGGTTGTCTGAGGATACTCTCCTCGATTCCAATTGCCTGGATTCGTTTTAATGGGATTGTAACTTGCTTTTTCTCCAATAATCCCCTCGTAATAAATAACTCCTCATGATGCTTTGTTATTGTGAAATTTCCATATTTAATTATCGTTCCTGCAATACCAAATAACCAAACAATAAGCAATACTAGAAATGCTAAACCGACGATAAAGAAGATACTCAAGCCAATAATCCATTGTACTGTCGTTTCAAAAAAATGTTCAGGGATAAATTGCTCAATCTCCGATAGCCCTCCACCGAGAATTGCAAGAATAATTCCGAGACTTCCTGACGTAGAACCAGCAAGAAACAGGCGTTTAAATGAAATGGTAGAAGTTGGGTGTTCCGGCTCGTCCTCATCCTGTTCAATAAATACTGTTTTTCCTTTTTTTAACTCATTTTGCAGTCGTTCCCCTTCCGCAAATTCGACTGCCTGCAGTGATGCCTCAGCACCATCACCACTTCCTGCTGTTTCAATTTGTACTTTTGTTAGCTTAAATATTCTGTGCAGGACTCCTTGGGTTAAATCAATCGATTGGATTCGATTTTTAGAAATAAACCTTTTTTTCCGAATAAAAACGCCATATTCAATACGCAATTCCTCATTTTCAATCCGATATGTATAACGATACCAAGAAAGAAAACTAGAAACGAGACCTAAAACAATAATTACAACAATAGCAAGAATATAATAAAAAAGACCATCCTCTCGAAATGAGAAAAAGCCCAAAATAACCAAGAAAACCATTTGTTTTAAACCTTTAATTAAGTTAAATAGAATTGCTGCCGGATGTAAACGTCTTCCTTTAGACATCATCTTCATCCACCCTTGCCAGTGCAGAAATTCGATCACGCAATTCAGATGCATCCTCTTCTAAAAGTGCTGGGATCTCATGGGTTGTTGCTGCCGTTGAAATGGTGACACTTGCTAATTGATACTTTTTCAGTATAGGGCCTTGCTTCGTATCTACATGCTGGACGCGAATCATTGGCACCAATGTACGAGACATAATAAGTATCCCATGCTGGATATATATTTCTTGTTCAAATATTTCGTAACGCCATCGCCTGAAACGAATCTTTGGTAAGACAATTACCGATAGATAGGTGCTAATAATGCCAATGAATGCTGCTATTAGTACATACCAATATGGCAATTCAAAATAATACGTGACAATGGCAAATCCAATAATCGCAATCCAGAATATTATTTCATAAATTGAAGCTGTTATTCTCCAAGCCTTTATTGCATCTGTAGCTATTGTATTCTTTGGTGGCTGTCTCATTCTTTCCCTTCCTCTCCTTAATATCCCATCCTATTTACGAAAATAAATATAGAAAGGTTTCAATCCTTGAATATTTAATAATGATACTAAACATTTGCCATATACCGGCGTGCACGCAGTGGATATCGGCGTCTTTCTCTAATATATCGGCTTGTTCGGCAAATATATCAGCGTATTTTCAATTATATTGGTATCTTTGAGTTAATAAAAAAAACTCCTAATAAATAGGAGCTTTTTTCTGTTCATTTTTATTGATCGCGATTTCTGCGTTTTTGGAAGTTTCCTTTGCGGTTTCTTCCTCCACTTTGGTTTCGTCCGCCGCCTTGATTTCTAGAACCTTGGTTACGTCCACCATAACGATTATTATTTGAACGACGTTTATCAGAGCCATGTGCTTTCTTCACACTAATTGGTGCTACTGAAGAAATTCTAACAGGGGTATCTCTGCGTTCTTTTGTTAATAATTTCAATGCAGCTGCAATGACAGTAATCGAATCATTATCTTGTAATAATTCATTTGCCGCTTCATGATATGATTTTAAATCTTGTTTATCGATTGTTTTTTGCAGTTTATCAATCGCTACTTGTTGTTGGCCTCTTTGAGCGTCTTGGTTAGTAGGAGGCATTAATCGTTTCATTTTACTATTCGTAACTTTCTCAATTAAGTGTAAATGCGCAATTTCTCTTGGTGTGATAAATGAAATTGCTTCTCCTGTACGTCCAGCACGACCTGTACGTCCAATTCGGTGTACATAGCTTTCTGGATCCTGTGGAATATCAAAATTATAAACGTGAGTTACACCAGAAATATCCAGTCCACGAGCAGCAACATCTGTTGCAACTAATACATCTAAGCGTCCGCCTTTAAATTTATTTAGAACAGACATACGTTTGCCTTGTGTTAAATCGCCATGGATTCCTTCTGCACGGTATCCTCTTGCTTGTAATCCTTCAGTAACTTCATCAACACGCTTCTTCGTTCTAGCGAAAACGATTGCGAGTTCCGGTGAATTAATATCTAAATGATTATTTAACGTATCGAATTTGTACTTCTCTGGAATTTCGATGAAGAATTGATCAATATTCTCTACAGTCATCTCTTTTGATTTTACTTTAACTTCTTTTGGTTCCTTCATTAACTTAGAAGCAATATCACGGATTTCTCTTGGCATTGTAGCAGAGAATAATAATGTTTGACGCTCTTCAGGAATTCCTTTAAGAATATCACGAATATCATCAATGAATCCCATGTTTAGCATTTCATCCGCTTCGTCTAGTACCGCTACTTGAACGTTCTCAATGTGAATCGTTCTTCTGCGCATATGGTCAAGCAATCTTCCCGGTGTTGCTACAACAATTTGTGGGCCATCTTTTAATGCACGAATTTGGCGGTCCATAGGTGATCCACCGTAAATTGCTAATGCACGAACACCTTTGAATTTTGCTAGTCGGTTTATTTCTTCTGCAACCTGAATTGCAAGCTCTCTTGTAGGGGCCACTACTAAACCTTGGATCTTTCTTAATTTTGAATCGAATTTCTCGATCATTGGAATACCAAATGCTGCTGTTTTACCTGTACCTGTTTGTGCTTGTCCGATTACATCGTGTCCATCAAGTGCAAGTGGGATTGTTTCTGCTTGAATTGGTGTTGCTTCCTCAAATCCCATTTTTTCTAATGCTTTCATGACAGGTGCTGAAACACCTATTTCTTTAAATGTTGTCAATGAATTGTCTACTCCTTTTTTTGTGAAAAATTTATTCGCAAAAGAGGCCCTGGTTTTTCTCATACTTTATTCTTTATATAGTTTTCCCAGTTTGTAATAAGGTAAACTTAACTTTTTTAAGAATATAATATATAACTCGTATCATATATTTACGTTTCATTGTAAAGTACAAAAAAGGCTTCACCAATTTAGGTAAGAGGCCTCAAAACTAATGCTTGTACAAGTATAGCATAATTAAAGTAATGTTAGCTACTTCTTGCCGGATTAATGTTAATTTTTTCTGCATCATGTTAAAATGGGACATACTTGGTGGTATCAATCTTAGGGTTGAACTAAATTATTCAACATAAAAATAATAATCATTCAATACTTCTATTGTGAAAGGGAAGTTAAAATTCGATGCGTATTTCTCCATTTAATCCATATATAGCTGTTATCATCGGTGTTATTGCAATTTCAACTACAGCTATTTTTATTAAGTTAGCAAGTGGAGCACCTATTACAATCATAGCTAATTATCAGCTATTAATTGCCGTAATTATTATGAGTCCAACTATCGTTACAAAATATAAACATGAATTTCAATCTAATACGTGGAAAAATTGGCTAAACTTGATTATCTCAGGGATTTTCTTAACGATCTATTTAATTCTATTCATGGAGTCCTTACAACGTACATCTGTTTCGAGTTCAGCTTTGATACTTACATTACAATCTATCTTTACTTTACTGCTGCCTTTTATCTTTCGTCAGGAAAAATTATCCTCAGGTGCATTTATTAGTGCAATCATTATATTATTTGGGAATGCAATTATTCTACGTGGGGACTTCTTATTAGGAACTGACGTCTTTTATGGAGATATTTTTGCAATTCTAGCAGCAATTGCATTCTCTATTTTTCAGCTGCTTGCACAGCCAATGCGAAGACGCGTATCATTCATCACCCATACATTTATCGTGTTTTCGGTTGGTTTAGTTGTATTAACTATCTATAATATAGGCCAACAGCATTCTTTCGTTAGTTTTCCTGTACATTATTGGTGGGTATTTATTGCACTCGCAATTGTTCCAACTTTTTTCGGTCAATACTTATTTAATTGGGCTGCAAAGTGGATGAACACTTCAACTATTTCTTTCGCTATTACATTTCAACCTGTGGGTGCAACAATTCTAGCCTTGCTTATATTAAATGAAATGGTTTCTTGGTATCAGGTTTTGGGTGGCTCGATTATTATATTTGGTTTACTCTTGCTTATTGTCAGCACAACTAAGAAAATAGAGTTCACTATTTCTAAAAAAGCAAGAAAATAAATTCAGTACGATGATTCGTATAATTGACACAGAAAGGCGTGCAAATAATACTACCTTATTCCTATTTGCTGATATACTATTAACATTAACAATAAAGTAGGTGTTACCATGACAATTCAACTAATGACAGACAGTGGTGCTGATATTCCTAAGCAATTAAACGATACCATTGATATTAAAGTTATTCCTTTATATATAAATTTTAGTGATGGAGAATATAAAAGCGGTGTCACATTAGATTTAGAAGGTTTTTACAGGAAAGTAAAGGATTTAAAGGAAGTACCTCGTTCGGCTGCTCCAAGTCCGAATGATTTCTATATGGAATATAAGAAGGTTGATCCCAATACTCCAATCCTAATGCTAAGCATCTCAAAAGGATTGAGCAGCACGTATGAGAATGCGTTGGCAGGGAAAGATATGTTGCTTGAAGAGGAACCTGATCGCAAAATTGAAGTAATCAATACAAAAACAGCATCAAGCGGGATTACACTTTTGCTTCAAGAAGCAAAAGATAAGATAGAAGAAGGTTATACGTTTGAGCAGCTAACAAGCCATCTGACAGAATGTACCGAGCATATTACAACTCTTTTCGTATTGAAAACCCTTGATAACCTAGTACTAGGTGGGCGATTAGATAAAGTAAAAGGAAAAATTGCAAAAACCCTTAATATCAAATTACTTATGCGTGGCAGTAACGAGGGAACAATTGAAGTGATGGAAAAAATCCGGGGAGATAAAAAATCAATTAGACGCTTTATCGATCAGATTGGCGAGTACACGAAAAATGTTGAAAACAAAGTAATTGCAATGACACACTGCAATGATGAGCAGCGTGCAAAAAAAGTGCTTGCCGACATTCGAAATAAGTATGCATTTAAAGATGCTCTATTAACGGAAACTGGACCGCTTATTTCCACTTATGGTGGGCAAGGTGCATTGGTTATTGCCTTTTTTAAAGATTAGAAAACTTGGTTGTCACCAAACTGTTAGGGTGACAGCCTTATTTGTACGTATTCGTTAAAATAGAATTTATACTTTCTAATTTACTAAAAAATCATATACCAATGTATTCAACGTATCCCGATCATTTCCCAGACAAATAAGATGCCGTGATTGGTCAAAGAATACGACTTCTTTTTTCTCAGAGAGAATTTCTTTCTCCAAAAAATATGCTGTTTTATAAGGTACCATTCCATCTAGTTGACCCTGAGCAATTAACACTTGTGAATTAATTTTCTTTAAATAACGTCGAGTGAATTTAACTAACCTCATAAATTCAATATTTGCCCGCATTGGAATCGCCCGTGCACTCAGCTTCTTTTTATAGTGGAGATACAGTTTATTTTCACCAAGGGTTCCTCTAATTCCATCACCGATTACAGCTCCAATATCTAAAGCGATTTGTCTAAAGTTCAAATACTTACCAGAAGCAGCTAACAGTACAAGCTTATCGATATTATATTTTGCTGCCAAATAGGCTGCAATCATACCTCCCATAGAAAAACCAATTAAGTATATTTCATCAAAGTCTTGCTTCATTTTTTTAAGCTCATTCTCGGCTGCTGTAATCCAGTCTTTATATGATGCATTTTCGAGATGCAGCTCCAGTCCGTGACCTGGCAATGTCGGTACTTCAATATGCCAATCAGTGTTTTCTTTCAAATAATTTGCTAATGGTTCCACTTCATACGGTCCACCAGTGTATCCATGAATTACTAAGCATCCAATCATTAATCATTACTCCTTTTCGTTTAATATGTGTCAGCCTATCTACTATTATCCTATAACTTTTTACCATTTAGTTAGAAATTGCTCACTCCTTCACTAATTTTTACAATTTTTTTATATTACTACTTGTCGTTAATCAGAGCAGCAAATGCGAGTCACAGATTAGATCGGCGATAATAGAATGGATTAAATTTATATAAAGAAAAAAGAAAGCTGACCTGTATTATTGCTAACACCATCAGCTTCAAAATGTTTATGTTCTAAAGTTTTTAATAATCGAACCGAATTGTTGGATTATAGGTGAGACTTGGTGATAGGTACTAGCTATCTGGCCAACGGTTGATAACATCTTATCCAAATCAACTTGCCCCTTCTCATCCTGAAAATAAGATTTGAAATTACTGGCTGGTCCCCCATTTGGAGACTGTGCGAAATTAGGGTTCGTTGCTGCTTGATTTGCCCAGTTTAATGGTTGCTGTGGCTTTTGGAAATAGTCATAAGGTGTTTGTTGTATTTTTGGGCTATTGATTGGGTAGTTTTGCTGGAATGGTTGTTGAGAGTATATATTATTGTGAAAGTTAGTTTGTGGATAGACGGGCTCGCCCTGAAAATAGGAGGGATTATAATTCATCGATATACACCTCTTTACTTAATCATTTCTATAATAAAGTATGCATTAATTGCTAAACATGTGTATTCGACCTTTAATTTCCATATCCTCCGCATTTAGAACGCGAGCTATTAATAGTTGACCTATCATCCTCTTTACCTAATGCTACTTTTAGCTTTTCCTTTTGAAATCCTAGAATAGGGTATCTTCTATCCTCAATAAACGTTGCAGGTGTTCCAAAAATTCCTTCATTTTGCAGTTCCTGTAAATATAGTTCATTTTTTGTTACATTCTTCGTTTTGTACCTTACCTCCAATTTATCCATTAGATTCAATACACTGTTGCAATCTGGATTATTCTCACTAATGTAGATAATCACATTTTCATTACTCAAGATGATCCCTCTTCCTGATTGTAAAGTTAATGCATAGACAGCATTTTATCTGTACAGGTAATAAATACCCAATTTTTACATATAATAAACGATTTTAATACAAAAACTTAATATTTGTATCATAATATTTCTGATGCAATTTAGTACTCCTGATTAATGAAGAACATTTAAATCTTTCTGATTGATGTACCTAATTTCTTTAATAACTGAGTCGCCATCTCTTTCTCCTCTTCACTCAAAGCTGACATTATGTCTTGAATCATTTTCCTGTGTTCCGGGAAGATCTCATCCAATAATTCTTCGCCCTTTTGATCAATGCTCGCATAAGTAATCCTTCTATCACTTTCACATGGATTTCGCTTGATGTACCCCAATTTTTCTAGCTTGTTAACGATATATGTAATACTGCCGCTTGTGATTAAAATCTTTTTACCTATTTTCTGTAAAGGCTGCTGCCCTTTATGGTAAAGAAGCTCCAATACTGCAAAGTCGGTAAAATTTAGTCCTCTAGATTTAATATCTGCTTCTGCGCGTTCCATCACGGATTGATATGCTTTAGACAAGGTAACAAACAGCTTTAATGATGTATCATTTAATTTTTGTTCCATCTGATTCATCTTCTCTACCCCTTTTTTACTGATAAATAAGTCCTATTCTTTTTATCGGCGAAATCAACAAAATTTGTAATTCCCCTGTGAACAGAGCAGAAATTTGTATAATGGATATATACAAACTTTTGAAATCCGAATTAAAATAGAGAGGATTTACTAAAATGACAAACAAGACTGCAAAAGTCAATATTCTATATACGAGTGATATTCATGGACATGTTCTGCCGATGTTATATGGAACAAGTAAAAAGGCAGACATAGGACTTGCAAAATACGCGACAGTCGTGAAAGAATCACGAGCAAGGAATAAAGATGTTATTGTTCTTGATAATGGGGATTTAATACAAGGGACACCATTAATGACTTATTATGTAAATCATGCTGCAAACATAGAAAATCCTATGATAGGGATTTTTAATCAATTAGAGATTGATGCAGGTGTCATTGGTAATCATGAGTTTAATTTTGGTAAAAAAGTTCTAATAGATGCGTATAATCAATCCAATTATCCCTGGATTTCGGCAAATGTATTGGATTTAAATAGTGGTGATCCGCTATTTGGACCGCCCTATATCATTAAAACAATATCAAATGGAGTAAGAGTGGCAATTGTTGCAGTCACAACTCACTACATTCCAAATTGGGAATCGCCAAATCATATTAAAGATATTCAATTTGCCGATGCTTTCTCCACATTACAAAAATGGGTAAATCATATTCGTGAATCAGATAAACCAGATGTGCTAATTGCCGCTTACCATGGTGGATTAGAACGTGATCCGAAAACTGGGGAACCAACTGAAACGTTGACCGGTGAGAACCAAGGATATCAAATGTGTGAACAGATAAATGGTATTGACGTCCTATTAACCGGTCACCAACACCGGACACTCATAAGCAAGTGTAATGGTGTACTTGTTATCCAGCCTGGCAATAACGGGCGTGCCTATGGTGAAATTGAGATCAAGCTTGAGAAGAACAATAATCATTGGCAAATCTCTGATATACAAGGACATCTCCGCACATTGGAAAATATTGAGCCAGACCCTTGGGTGATCGACTATATGGAGGAACTAGAAGAATCTACACAAAATTGGCTTGATCAGCCAGTCGGTAATATTGAAGGGGACATGAGAATTACAGATCCACTCCAAGCTCGAATTAAAAAGCATGCATTTATACAATTTATTCAGGATGTGCAAATCGATGTCAGTGGGGTGGATATCTCGATTACCGCTTTACTAAATAATACTTCAACTGGATTTGGTCCCACTGTTACGATGAGAGACATCGTCGAAAACTATATGTACCCGAATACCCTTGTTATACTTGAATTAACTGGGGAAGATATTAAAGCAGCATTAGAAAAAAGCGCTGCCTACTTTATGTTAAATGAACACGGTCAAATAGTCGTTAATCATACTTATCTCGAGCCTAAGCCACAGCACTATAATTATGATATGTGGGAAGGGATTGAATATGTGATTAATGTAGCGAATCCAATCGGGTCAAGGGTGGAATCAATAAAATATCATGGAGAAAATCTTGTAGAAAATAAACCTTATAATGTTGTTTTAAATAATTACCGTGCTTCAGGTGGCGGAGATTATTTGATGTTCAGAAATAAACCTGTGAAGAAGGAGATCCAAAGGGACACAGTAGAATTAATTCATGCTTATTTTAAAAAGAATAAAACGGTTCAGGCGCATGCAGTAAATAATTTCATTATAAAATCTGATAATTTTTTAGGGACTACGGATAAATCTTAAAATCACCTTTAAGCTACAGCTTTTTAACAAACCCAAAAAGGAAAGGGAATTTAGCTCCCTTTCCTTTTTTATCATACAAATTCAGTTTCGTCATTATGAATTTTAATTATTATTTTTTCGTTGACGAGAACGTGCTTCTCCGCCCTTTTGACCGATTTCCTCATAGAACTCTCGGTCATGATTTCTTGCGGTAGCTTCCCCACCTTTTTGACCAATTTCCTCATAAAATTCTTGGTCATGATTTTTTGCGGTTGCTTCTCCGCCCTTTTGACCAATTTCCTCATAAAATTCTTGATCATGATTTTTTGCGGTTGCTTTTCCACCTTTTTCTCCTGCTTGTTCACGAGACATCTTACCATTATTGTTTTTAGCCATTTGTTAATAACTCCTCTCAATATTTGATAGTCTTGCTCGTACATTAGTTATATTCCACGTATGAAAATCTTTAAACATTAAATTCTTTCTCTAATATTTTTGTAATCGGAGTGAAGTACTATGATTTGCTGCAATTTACTTTACCCTTCGAAACAAATAGATAAAGTTCTAATTAATCTTTCTTATTACTTCCTTTGTTCAGTTTCTCGAATACCTTTTCAGCTGCTGTATCTTTTTCTTCTCTTTCTTTATCTTCCAATGCAAAATTGATGCGATCCTCGGTTGGCAAACTAAAATATGAATCCTTTTTTAACTTCTTTTCTTTGGAAACCACATGCTCACCCCTTCCTTTCGTTCATAGTAAATAAATTTCTCCATGTAATTCCTATGACAGGATCGGCCACATCCAGCTCCAGCGCCCAGCGACTAGCGAGACTTCCCTCACCTTCGTACGATAAGTCAACATCGACTCCCACCGGTCGTCGTGTTTCCTTTATCTCCTACGGTTCAGTCCAGTCCGTACGTCGCTAAACGGGCGCTTGCGCTTTCGTTCTTTTTATAATCGAGCATTTATTTCAGAATTCATATAGTTTTTCCGTTTCATCCACACGAAACCATCGCCTTTAGTTATGATGGCAACATCAATTGGTGGACCAACAGACTCTGTCGCTCTTGTGACACGACGTTTAAAGGAAGTAAGATTTACCAGCGTTTCTGTCATATCTGCTAACTCTTCTTTTGGCAAGGATCTGACAACACCGAGTAATGGCTCAATATAATTCGTTTGTTGATATTCCTTTATTGTATCCTCAATGGATTCGTATACTTCTTTACCCATCTTTTGTAGGTCTGTAACCTGTTCGTCTGTAAAATGAATCGACAAATGTTGTTGGATTTGGTTTGGATAATCTTTTAATACTTTAGCAATGATATCGAATATGACTTCCTCCATATTTGGCTCCATCCCGCTGATAAATGAATCCACCATTTCCCGTTGAGCAAATGCTGTAACAGATGCAGTACCATCCTCTTTATCTGATGTATAACTGATTTTCTTGTCCTTTAGCTTTTTATATTTCAATTGGTTAAATACAAAGCCTTCCAATCTGTAATTTAATAGATGAGGGAAGATCTCTTTTTCTCCGAAACCTGCAATCACTAATCCGGTGCTTCCTATGCTGAAGTAATCCTTTTTCGTTGCTTCAAAAGCAAGCATATAGAATTTTTCAGCCAGATTATCAGGAACTTCATACATAATCAATTCATCTTTTACTTCATCTATTACTGTGCCAAATCTCTCTTTAAATGCTTCATAGTTTAGCTCCAAAAAGGACTTTTCCTCATTTTTATATGATTTTATATTTCTACTTACACAATCAACTAACCAATCGGTCACTTTTTTTGGAGAAACATTACTACCAGTATTATTCTCATTGACGATGGTTTCCTCCACCTCCTTTACGATACGTTTTAAATTATCGGAAAATATGCGGTAGACGATTATTTCTTCCACTTCCTCATTTTTAAATCGATTATCATGACGTAAAAAGTTCAGCAAATCCTCAGCATAATCCGTTAAATCTGCAAATTTCTCTTTACCTAAATTATCCCGATACGATTTAATAATGACATCCCAGGGCACCTCCATAAAGGATGCAGCACCATAGACCATAATTCCGACTGGATGGTCACTCGATAAAGAAAATAATTTATTCGCTGTATTATATACCTTTTGCACACCCTCACCGCCGCTTGTTATCGCACTGTCAGCAGCCATGGACAAACCCCGCTTATTCATTACTACTACTTCAGCTGTCATGAGAGTACCTCCTTTTTTTCTTACTATATATGTATCACTTATCAAGACATATGAAACGAAAACAGATTAGCTTACTGCATTCTTTTTGTAACGGCTATTAGACTCCAAGGTTAGTAAATGAAAATAAAGGGAAATACAAGATTAAACTCAATAAACAATATGTAAAAGGTAGGGATTATCATGGAAACTACAATAACATTAAAAATAATTGTTGGACTCATAGCTTTGTTACTTGTTATCCGACTGTTGGGGAAAAAAGAGCTATCACAGATAACACCGTTTGATTTTGTATACCTATTAGTCCTTGGTGGCCTGCTTGAAGAATCGGTTTACGATGATTTGGTGAGTGTGTGGGATGTACTTTACGCAATAGCATTATGGGCAATTCTAATCTTTATAATTGAAATGATTGTAAGGAAATTTGAAAAGATTCGCCCCGTATTGAAAGGAGAACCTTCCATTATAGTTACAGATGGTGAACTCGATGTGAAAGAGCTTAAAAAGAATAAACTCGAATCCGAACAACTTCGAACGATGCTCCGTCAACAGGGAATATTTTCTTTAAAAGAAGTGAAGTATGCAATCTTAGAGCCAAGTGGACAATTAAGTATAATGAAAAGTGAATCACCCGTGACAGCCGAAATGCTTTCCATCGAAACCAAAGATACCTCTTTATCTTATTTACTGATTGATGAAGGAAAAATTGAAAGAAAAACACTAGAATCGATTGGTAAAGATGAGGAATGGCTAAGAGCCCAATTATATGAAGAGGGATATAAAGACTTAAGCAAGATTTATTATGCTGAATGGTCTAATATGTATGGTTTTGTTGTTAGAGGGGTAGAACGGTAGGTATCATTATCATGTTTCTATTTCATATTTACATTTTCTTCTTGAGGGGGAATCATATTAAACTCTTGGAACTGATTCATCTGTAGTGAGAAGATTTTATTCTGATAGAGCTCAAGTAAAACGAAGTCTCTTTATAATCAAAAGAAGCTAACCCCTAGGATCAGCTTCTTTTTTCAATTTCTATTGCTCTCATTCATCATCGTCGTGATCGATATCAATAACTAGAATTGTTCCAGTGTATGCATCGATTTCGATTTCTGCCTCACTATCGCCATTCTTCATTTCAATCTCATAAATTAATCGTCCATCATCTTCATCAAGATCAAGTTCAACGATTGAACCAGAAAATTGACTAGCAGCAATGCTTCTCGCTTTTTCATCGCCAATTACCGCTTTTTTTGCAGGTTTTGGTGCAACTGTTTTTTGAACGGCTGAATCTTTGTCATCGTCATCTTTTCTCTGGTCATCATTCTTTTTTTGTTCGTCATCATCATCTGTTACTTTACTTGCATTTAATGTTTCCTTTTCGACGATTGTTACATCAGAAGGTTTGTTTTTAACTACTTTTTCATCAAGATCTAGAACTTCACCATTATTCCCATCAACTTTTAATTCATATTCCTTGTTGCCATTCTTAATTTCTACTTCGTAAATCGCCTTATTTGATCTTTCATCAAGTTCTAATTCCGTGACTGTTCCTGGATATTGAGTAGTCACTTTTGTCTTAATTTCATCTACATTGAGTGCTGGATCTGCATTTACAACTCCAGTCTGAGAAAATCCTAAACCGATTAATCCCGCAACCGCCATTGCTCCAACTGTAATCCCTAACTTCTTTTTCATTTCTAATTCCTCCTTGTTTTTTTGTTATTTGCTTTCCATTTTTAGAATGGAAGGAAGTGACTAAGGTTAATCTCGATCGGTGTCTAATTCTAGAATATTTCCTGTGAATGCATCGATTTCAATTTCAGCTTCCTCTTTTCCATTGCTTATCTCAACTTCATAGATAAGTCGGTCATCATCCTCGTCGAGTTCTAGCTGGTTTACTGTACCTGGGAATTCATTTAAGGCAATTTCTTCTGCTTTTTGAAGGTTGATTTTCTCTCCGTTAGCTTGGTTTTCGTTTTTCACTTCATCTAGACCATCTGAATCGTCATCCGTAAATTCCACTTGTTCCGCTAGCTCTTTTTCTTTTGTTCTTAATACTTCTCCAGAATCTCCATCAAGCCTCAAGTCGTATTCAATTCCATCACTTATCACTTCTACTTCATAGACTGCTTTATTAAAATCCTTTTCTAATTCAAATTCTGTAATTTCCCCCGAATGCTGTGCAAGAACTAATTCTCTAACTTCTGCTGAGGATAATTGCGGATCAGCTGGTGCTGCATCCGTTTGATACACCCCAAACCCTAATAATCCAATACCTACCAATGATGCAACAACAATTCCAACTTTCTTTTTCATTTCTTATTCCTCCTTGTTTTCTTATTAATTTCATCATATCCACCACGAATGAAAAGAAGGTGTGAGAAAGATTAGAATTTGATGAGAAAATAATTTGGATTTACGAAGACACAGATATAATTGCTGCAGATTTAATTGCTGTACATAGCCTGCTTTACAATGCGAATCATCTCGCTTCTATGTAAAAAAAAAATAAGCCACTAGATTTCTCTAGCAGCTCCTCCCTTAATCTTCATCATCCATTTCAATATCTAAGAGTATAACTTCTCCCGTGTAAGCATCAATTAGAATTTCTGCTTCTCCGGTCTCATTTTTCATCTCAATTTCATAGCTTAAACGACCGTCATCTTCATCAAGTTCTATTTGTTCAAATGTACCATTAAATTGTTGCAAGGCAATGTTCTTTGCCTCCTCTTGGCTGATTACTGCTTTACTAGCATCCTGCTGTTTGCTTTCTTGACTTTCCGTCAGCTCTTCTTTATTTGTATCTTCTGACTCATAATTTTCTTTTGTTGCATTTTGCTCTTCTTCTGCTGATTCATCCTTTTTCGTTGTTTCTGCGGCATTGTCCTTCATATCAATCGCTAATACCTCACCCGTATTACCGTCCATTCTGATATCATAGGACTTGTCACCATTGTTCGAAGTTACTTCATATATTGCTCCGTCCTCATCTGCGACTAATGCCGGTTCCGAAACCTTTCCAGGGTACTGACTCTCTACTAACCCTCGAATCTCAGCCGCTGATAGCTTGGGCTCTTTAGAAGAGCCGCTCCATAGAAAAATACTAATCCCAACAATGATAATGACGACGAAACTTGCTATGATGATTCCTAATTTCTTTGTCATTTTAACACCCGTTTCAATCTGTTATTTCGTCTTTCACTACTTTATCAACTGGTAATACCAATGAAAAAGTCGATCCCTCACCAGGCATACTTTTCACAGATAATGTTCCCTGATGCTGATCTGCGATTGTCTTAGCGATTGCTAAACCGAGTCCTGTTCCACCTGTATCCCTGCTTCTTGCCTTATCAACACGGTAAAAACGGTCAAATACCCTTGATTGCTCTGCTTCCGGTATTCCTTGTCCATAATCCTTAACGGCAAATATTGCTAAATTTTTTCGCTGGGAAAGCTGAATCTCTATTTTGTCCTTACTATATTTCAGAGCATTTTCAATAAGAATATAAATAATCTGTTCTAATTGACCATAATTTCCATTTACAAAAATCGTATCGGTATCTTTCTTAAATTGAAATTCCCTTTCATATGCCCCTTGAAACGTTGAAACGGTGTCTGAAACAAGGGTTGCGAGGTTAACCTGCTGCATTGCCGCTGCTTGTGTATTCTTAGCCAATAATAACATCTGCTCAATCAACTTTTGCATCCGGTCCGCCTCTGAATCAATCGCATCAACTGCTTCTTGAAAAAGCTCTGGATTTTCGCGTCCTCGCCGTGCAAGTAATTGTCCATAGCTCTTCACAATTTGAATGGGCGTTTTTAATTCATGAGAAGCGTTGGAAACAAACATCTCCTGTTTTTCATAGTTGTCCTTTAAATATTCAATCATTTCATTAAAGGTCATTTCCATCTCAAATAATTCATCCTTCGAGCGATTCTCAACATTAATTTTCTTCCATTTTGCATGCTTTGTATTTTCCTTCATCGTTTCGATTAATTGTTTAATCGGGAGTAAAAGAAATTTACTTAATACATTTCCCGCAATGAAAATTGGAATAAGCATAATGACAAATAATATCGACAGGACAAAGAATAATGTTTGCATCGTTTCACGAAGTGGAATTAAATGGTTCGCAACCTGTACGGTCACAATTTCCCCTGCATGCTCCCCACTATTCCAAATAATTGGCTTCGTCACTATTGCAATATCTGGTGCATTATCCTTTTGTACCAGTTCCCGTGATTCTGTAGTCGAATATCTCCACGGCAATGTCTTATACTTCCCTAATTTCATCAGCTGATGGATGTGATTATCATTCTTATCAATCACACGAATGATTCCATCTGCGGGTACATAAGCCCTTAGCAGATTTTCTGCTTCCGGTTCACTGATTTCTGGATTTTTCGCCAATGTTTCGAAAAGGCTATTCGTTTGCTCTGATAATTGCTCTAATTCACTATCTGCTGTCATTTGATAAAATAAATAGTAAATCGCTACATTAACAAGAATGATTAAAATTAGCATCAATAAACTGGAAAAGAGCTGTATTTTCGTCTTTAGCTTCATTTATCAAGTTCCTTTATTGTATAGCCGACACCACGTATTGTTTGAATATAAGGTGACTCAAATCCTTTATCAATCTTTTGACGCAGATAGCGGATATAAACATCAACCACATTCGTATCACCATAATAATCGAATCCCCATACTTGTTCAATTAGCTGATCCCTAGTCAAGACGATATTTTTATTTTCTAGCAGGTAAACAAGCAAATCGAACTCACGTGGTGTAAGCTCAATTTGCTTCCCATCCCTGATGATTTCACGGCTGCTTACATTTACACTTAACTCCCCTACAGTTAGCAAATCAGCAGCTTCTTTCCTCACTTGGGGGGTTCGTAAATGGACTCGGATCCGTGCTAAGAGCTCCTCAATTTGGAACGGCTTCGTAATATAATCATTTGCGCCTAAATCAAGACCGCTTACTTTATCATGAATTTCATCCCTTGCTGTTAATAAAATTACCGGAGTATGCTCATCCGTCCGTCTCACCCTGCGAAGCACTTCAAGACCACTCAGTTCAGGAATCATAATATCAAGCAACACTAAATCCCATTCTTTTTCACTAATTAAGCGGAGCGCGTCCTTGCCATTATCCGCAACGTCTGTTTCGTAGTTTTCATAATCCAATTCAATTTCCAGTACTCGACTTATTTTTCGCTCATCTTCTACAATTAAGATTTTTGGACGTTTCATATTTCCCACCTGCCTATTTACTAATTACTCTCTAATCTTCGCATAAATACAAGTATCACGTAATTCCTTTCGATCGATAGACACTGAAGCATTTCGGAGAGTTCCCTCAAGCGTATAGCCTAATCGTTCCGGTATCGCCCTGCTCTTTACATTTTTCGAATCACATTGAATTTCAACTCTGTTCGCCTGTAGCGCATAGAATGCATAAAAGGTTAACCCCTCAACAGCTTCAAGCATATAGCCGTTACCGCTTTGTCTGCTATCAATCCAGTATCCAATCTCAAAAGTCGGTACACTCCAGTTAATATGATGGAGACTTGTCGAGCCAATAAATTCTCCCGTCTCTTTATGGAAAATATGGAAGCGCAACTCAATTCTTTTTCTGAAATGAATATGTGCCTCCCTCACCATCTGTTCCACCTGTTCCAGCGATTGTTCAAATAACGCGAACTCCAGCCATTTTTTCAAGTCCTTCCTGCTAGCATTCATCGCATCGTAAACAACTTTCCCATCACCAGGCAACGCTATTCTAATAAAAAGACGATCTGTATAAAAATCTTGTGGAAAATCAATTAATATCGGATTTATCATGGTGTCTCTTCCCCTTACTTTCCGATTGTTTATTCAATAATACTAATGTATAAGAAAAAATACGACTAGGTGCCTGTACGATGGGTGCCTGTCACTCCGCGAATATTGTTGAATCATGTCGGATAGTTATAGATATCAGCCTGCTTTCAATTATATCAGCATTTCAACTCTTTCTCGTCAAAAAAACGACCATCATAATATATGAATGATCGTTTCACTAATTAGCCTAGCTGCTGATGAAGAAATGCTGATACTTCTTCTGGAGATTTCGTGTATGCACTATGCTGGTGTGCAAGCTTCTCTCCATTTTGGAAAATTAAGATGCTCGGAATCCCCATAACATCGTAGCTCTCAGCAAGTCCACTTAGTTCATCACTATTTACTTCATACCAATTATATTGACTGAATTCGTTTTTTACATCACCAATAAACATATCTAACACCTTACAGTCTGTACACCAATCCGCATAAAACTTTACAATAACGGGATTCTCACTTTGAATTTTTTCATCAAACATTTCGATTGTATTGATCCTTTCCACTCATAGCCACTTCCTTTCTTTTATTACATTGTATCCATCTATCTCCTACTTGTCCTATTGTTTGCTTAAAATAAACTTTTAAATTCATTTTTAGAATATTTTAAAATACCCCTTGCAATTTCCGTTAAAAATAATATACTGTAAATATGCTACTTTGCATGGCAAGGTAGCTAAACTCAGAACTACTATATTGTTATACAAGGTAGGTCGATGAAAATTTCACAGCGAAGCCAATTATTAAAAGGAATTCTGGAAGGATGCATTTTATCGATAATTAAGATGCAACCAACATATGGCTACGAGCTTTCGATGAAGCTCCAGGCATTTGGATTATTCGATGTTAGCGAAGGATCCATCTATCCAATTTTGCTTAGACTTCAAAAGGAAAAGTTAATTATTGGGGAAATGAGAAAGTCTGACACTGGACCAAAACGAAAGTATTATCAATTAACAGAAGCGGGACATATGCAACTAGCCGAATTCATTCATCAATGGGAATTACTTAAACAACCAGTAGATAAAATTATTGAAAAGGGAGTGAATTAATATGAATTCTAAGGAGATCGTTCAAATAAATAACGATAAAAGAAAGATGTTAACTGCAGAAAATCTGGCTTACTATGAGGATATGCTTGTTTATATCCGGCTAAATAATGTTAATAAATCTGAACAGCAAACAGAAGAAGTATTATTAGAGTTACTGGAGCATTTACTACTTGCCCAAACAGAAGGTAAGACTGCGAAAGATATATTTGGTAATGATCTGAAGGAGTATTGTAATGAGGTTATCGAAGAGATACCAGGTGAAAAAACTAATGACATCGTAAAGTTTCTTAGTTTTGTTATTATACAGTTTTTGGCTATTATCAGTCTCTGCCATGGTTTTATCGGTTTTGGACTACATTACTTTTTTGATCTAGGTGCAGGTTCAATGACATTTCAGTTAGGTTCAGGGATAATTATTATAGTTGGATATTTAATCTTACTTTACCTATTCGTAAAAGTAATCCTACAATGGGTCAAGAGAACGTCATTTAAAGAAAAGAAAGCAAAAAAATGGGTAGAGTTTCTGCAAGTTTGGATCATTAGCATGGTATTTATTGGCTTATTTATTCTGATTCCGATAGTAGTTCCAGACTTCGGAAAAACAATAAGTCTACCCATACTCACTTTTGCAGTGGTCGGGATTATTCTCTATCTCGTATCCTTTATTTTAAATAAAAAGTATCGAATAACTAATTAAATAAAATACATCCCCACTTTTTCAGAGGGGATGCATTTTATTCTTCCATAAACTCAAGCTCCGTCACCCATTGTGACATATGGGCTTTAATTTCCTCATATTGTCCCGATGCACCTGCCAAATCTTGATCTGTTAATTGAAACATTGGAATAACTTCATAATCAGCCCAATCAGATCGGAACTTGACATAGGTCGGCATAAATTCTGGGGAATGAAGTTCAATAGTATCCTTCTCCCCTTCTACTGTCTTCTTAATCTTGACAGTTAATATTCCACCTATCCGCTGATATAATTCCTGTTGATTTGATAGAAAATTACCGAGTGAATACGCTACGAATGTCTTATTTCCATCCTTACCTGTCACCCATTCCACTGGTTGCAATACATGTGGATGATGCCCAATCACTATATGGGCGCCTTGATCAGCCGCAAATTGAACGAGCTCCTTTTGTGCTTCATTTGGCATCCTTTCATATTCATTTCCGAAATGGAGACTTAAAGCAATAACGTCCGAATCCTTCTTAGCTTTTGCTATTTCACTTGCAATCAATTCCCGATCAATGAGATTTACTAAATAATCCTTGCCCTCTGGAACTGGAATTCCGTTTGTTCCATATGTATATGATAGAAATGCAATAGAAATCCCTTCTGGTGTTTCATAGACTCGTAGATTTTCTCTATCTATCTCGTCTTTATATGATCCAGTGTACATCATATCTATCGTTTCCCAGTGGCTGATTGCACTCTGAATCACAGCTTCCCCACGATCTAATGTGTGATTATTAGCAATGGAAACAACATCTATTCCTATATTCTTCAAAGCATCTCCCACCTCATATGGACTATTGAAGGAAGGATATGTTGATAGACCAAATTCCTCTCCACCTATCATTGTTTCCTGGTTAGCGATTGATACAGTTGGCCGTTCTAAGAAAGGTGCAACTTGTTCAAACATCGGCAGGAAATTATACTCCCCATCAACCTTCGCATCTAAATATACGGGACTATGAATCAACAAATCACCAATGGCAGAAAGACTTATCTCTTTTGTAATAATTGGCTGTTCTTTTTCCTGAAGGGATAGCTCCTTCAAAGTGGGATTCCCAGCAGTACTGATTACGTCACTAACTTCGCCACATGCTGATAATATTAAAATAGTTATAAAAACTAGGATCAATCGGCCGAATCTTAATTTATGCATCATTTTTCTCCTCTTTTAAATTTGATACTATTATACCATTGAATATTGTTTTAATCTTCATTTTTTTCGAATTTCTTCCGTGCAATTGGTTTATACACTCTCAATATAAAATACCTGAATTGGTTTCTACTACGGACAATCAATCACTCCTATCACCTACAAAAAAATCTCTTTATAAGGGAAACTTGCATCTTTTCTTAGGCAGCTCATAAATTCCACGTTCTCCATAGTACACTTATCTATTTCTAATCTATGAAAATCGAATAAATTAATTAGGAGGGGAGTGAACTGTATGGCGAATGATAAAGATGCAAAAATGACGCCTGAGTTAGCCGAACAACTTTTAAACGACGACAATGCTTATTTAACAGAAGCAGGAAAACGTATTCTACAAGGATTATTAAAAGAAAAGAAATGGTACCACTAGTAGGAGATAGGCTTAATCAAAACAGATAATTAGAAAACTTGGCTGTCACCATGCCCTTCGGAGACAGCCTTAGGGGAAGTTCGGTTAAAAACTAGGGCTTCCTGGGGCTGCGATTACTCGCCCCACCGAAAACATATGTCGCAATACCGAACTGACCTACATCCTGTAAGCCCCACTTATGTAGTAAGAAATATTATACACTTTCTTAACTGCCAAATAACATCCGTTATCTGTTTTTTTATTTTTTTGAAACTTTTTTATTCCTCAGTCGTAAAAAGTTATAGAAAGAATAATGGAGGTATGAATAATGACGGAAGTTGCAATGGAATTGATTGACCTCAAAAAGACAATTGGCAAGAAGGAAATTATTAAAGGGTTATCCTTTAGGATTAACCGCGGCGAAGTATTTGGTTTTATCGGTCCGAACGGCGCTGGAAAAACAACGACAATACGGATGATGGTTGGCTTAATGAGCATTACCGATGGGGATGTCCGAATCCTTGGGAACAGTATCAAGCAAAACTTTAAAAATGCAATACGAGAGGTTGGTGCAATTGTAGAAAATCCAGAAATGTATCCCTTTATGACCGGACGGCAAAATTTGTCGCATTTTGCTAGGATGATTCCTGGGGTTGAAAAAGAGCGCATCAATGAAGTAATCGCGGTTGTTGGACTGGAGAAAGTGATTAACCAAAAAGCTGGGAAATATTCATTAGGAATGCGACAGCGACTTGGCATTGCGCAAGCACTTTTACATAAGCCGTCGATATTAATCCTTGATGAACCGACAAATGGATTAGATCCTGCTGGGATAAGAGAAATTAGACACTATATCCGCAAGCTAGCCACAGAGGAAAACGTTGCAGTGATTATCTCAAGTCATCTTTTATCTGAGATTGAGCTCATGTGTGACCGGATTGGAATTATCAAAAATGGTGAACTTATAGCCACACAGCTTGTAAATGATACGACAACAGATAACGTTAATCTCAGACAAGTAACACTCGAGGTAACACCAATAAATCAGGCAATCGAATTATTAAAGATAAATTATGAAATCGATGCAATTCAAGAGGGCAACCAGCTCATTTTCCAAAGTGAAAAAGAAACGATTCCAAATGTGATTAACACCTTTGTGAAACACGAAATTGCAGTTTATCAGGTTGGTGTTTCTAAAGCAACATTAGAAGACAAATTCTTTGATTTGATTGGGGAGAATACAATTGAGTAACTTTTATCAGCTTGTGTATAATGAACTAAATAAAATTTATATCCGTAAATCAACATGGGCTATGTACGTAATTGTAGCGGCATTAATTATTGGTGGAGCCTTTCTTACAAATTCCTTTGAGGACTTGGATAAGTACGAGAATAACAATTGGCGTGAAGTATTACAAGAAGAGAATGCAGCATTAGAGAAAGAAATAGCAGAATATGAGTCAGATGATTTTATTCAGCAAATGAACACATCAGAAATTGAGAAGAATAATTACCACTTGAAAAATGATATTCAGCCCGAATACGGTGCATGGCAATATGTTTTAGAGAACAAGGAATTACTATCAATCGTCAGTTTACTTACAATCATCGTAGCTGCTGGTATTGTAGCGAATGAATTCCGCTGGGGAACGATTAAATTATTATTAATCAGACCGATTACCCGAACTAAAATACTTGCATCGAAATATGTATCTGTACTGATTTTTGCTTTGTTCACTTTACTATTTGTACTGATTTTTTCCTTAATTGTTGGTGCAATATTCTTCGGACTAGAGGGTATAAATCCATCGATCGTTATCGAACAAGGAGCAGGATATGCTGATGTAAGTGCCATATCACAAATACTGTCAGGATATGGCTATGGCATGGTGAACCTAATCATGATGACAACCTTTGCCTTCATGATATCCACTGTTTTCCGAAATAGCTCGCTTGCTATCGGTACTGCTATTTTTCTAATGATGGCGGGGAACACGATTGTTACCATCTTTATGGAAAAATCTTGGGCCAAATATATTTTATTTGCCAATACAGATTTAAGTCAGTATGCGAATGGCGGGGAACCATGGATTGAAGGAACTTCGCTAGGTTTCTCAATTATTGTATTAATCGTGTACTTTATTATCTTCCAATTATTATCCTGGTTCTTCTTTAATAAACGCGACATTGCAGGTAACTGAGAAAAAGAGCTAATGGGTAAATACCCACTAGCTCTTTTTACGATTTGATTTTATTCTATATGCCCTAATCATTCTTTTGATATAATAGAATTGAGTTAGAAGATTGTTGTTTATACAAATCTTTTTATGTTGTAGCACCCCAGCGGAAGTAATACACGAAGACTCCTGCAGGAAGAAGAGCCTAGGTGAGACTAGGAAGTGCGACAGCACGAGTAGGCTCACCAGCTCCCCTAAGGTGCGCGTAGTTTATTTCTGGAGCGATTGGTCCGAGAGCCCTTAGCACATGAAACTAGTCCGCACTTTATATAAATTCCAGCCTACTCAAGGAATTTTATTTTTACAAATATTAGGAGTGTTTAATTTGAAGCGTTACTTAACAATTATATTTATTATTTTAAGTGGGTTATGTGTGTTAATCGGTCTAATCATTGACCAGATTTGGAGTGGTATTGTCGGCTGGGCACTGGCTGTCATTCTGTTAATATTCGCTTTATACTTTACGAAATACATACCAGAAGAAACAAAAAGAAAAAAAGTGTGAATGATAAAACGAATTGGGGGAATCTGCAATGGAAAATATGACTTCAAATAAAAGCGTACCTACAGTTAACAGTACTAATGAATACGATCGATTGAAGCAAGTCATCACCGTATCTCCTCAATATATGAAAATAGAAGAAGTTATTAACAACACGCAACAGCACTATCTAACAAATAATATTGATACTAATATCGCATTACAGCAACATGAAACGTTTACAAATACTTTAAAAGAACATGGGGCGCAAGTTATTCAGCTAGAAGCAAAAGAAAAGCTAAATGAACAGGTGTTTACTCGTGATATCGGTTTTACACTCGGAGATACCTTCTTCGTATCGTCCATGAAGGAAGATATTCGAAAACCGGAAATAGCCGAATTAATAAATTGGCTGGAGAGCATGCGAATTCCCTTCCAAATCATTGATTGTGGCAGCATCGAGGGCGGCGACGTTATTGTTGACAATAAGAATATTTGGATTGGCATAAGCAACCGGACTTCACATGCAGCAGTAACTGCATTACAGCAAATGCTTCCAGCCTACAATATTAAACCTATCCAACTAAGGGAGGATATTCTCCACCTTGACTGTGTATTTAATATTATCAGCGAGGATACTGCATTAATCTATGAGGCAGCAATTGAGTCTGATGGGTATAAACATTTGAAGCAATCATATCAGTTAATTGAAGTAACGGAAGAAGAACAGTTCAAAATGGGACCCAATGTACTATCCATTGGTGGAAAAAAAATAATCAGCATGCCGGAGAATAAACGGTTAAATCGTGTATTGACACAAGCAGGATATCACGTCATCGAAATAGAGTTCTCAGAAATTATTAAATCCGGTGGTTCTTTCCGTTGTTGTAGCTTGCCGCTAATTAGAGAATAATTATTTCGCATCATTTAAGAATTGATGCTTTCTTTTAAGTGAATCTGGTGCAGTCTTTACCATTAATTGCATAATCAGTATAGCAAGGGTTACATCGTCAATGATACCGAAGCCAAGCAAGAAATCTGGAATGATATCGAAAGGAAGTGCGATATAGCCTAAGATTAAAATTATAAATAGTAATTTCTTTGCATTATTAATTTCCTTGGATAGAAAGAAATCCTTCATAAATGGAATTGATCTGTGAAATTTGAATAGAAAACCGATTCTCGTAATAAAACGTTTCATCGTTACACCTTCTTTCTGGAATACAATTTTTAAGGGGAAAGTTAGAGAACACCACTTTATGAATTAAAGTGGTGTTCCATTCTTCACTCTTCTTGCAAAATCTACAAAGCGAAATTTATCTGGCCGATGTCGCGACTCACCGTACTGGAATAATCGTGTATCTTCTAAATAAACAAGACTTTTAATCACAACAATATTAGAAAATCCCTCTAAATCCAATAATTCACGATCTTCTGCTGTTGGTTCTTCTACTATTATTTCCTTTTGAGCAAAACCAATTACAAGCTCAAGCTCCGTTTCAATATATTCATAAATGGAATGCTCACATATTTCCTTAGAAGGTAAGGGAATGTAGCTTTCATTGAAATAATCCTTATCCAGTATGATTTTCTCATCAGAAATTTCTCGAACGCGATCCACATGCCATACTTGGTCATACTTACCTACGTTAAGAATATCTTGATATGGATTACCAGACTCTAGTCTTCCAAGGTTTTCCACATACGTTTTACTAGAGAAATCTAACTTTTCAGTGATTTCCTTGAAACTAACAATTCCTGATACGGGAAATGAGAATTTATCACGATTAATAATAACCGAGCCTTTCCCACGTACTTTTTGAATATAACCATTTTGAGCAAGTAGATTAAGTGCCTTGCGAATGGTCTCCCTTGATGTCGTATACGTAACACTTAATTCATTTTCTGATGGAAGCATCTCTGTTTCTTGCCATGATTTTAAATGAATTTTATTTAATAAATCATGATAGATTGTTAAATACTTCTTCTGCATATCTATCCCTCATTATTTCACATAATACACAATTGATTCATACGGCCTAAGTGTTAGCTGTTCTCCTAGCATATTAGAATCAGGATAGTTTGATAATAATACTTCGACATTATCTAGACTTCCAACAGGCAGTTGTACAGTTGTTTCTTCACTATAAAAGTTACTAACAACAACTAGCTTTTCATCCTGCCAATTTCGTGTAAATGCGAATACTCTTGGGTCATCTGCTAGTAATAATTGATAGTCCCCATACGTAATAATATCATATTTCTTACGCAGTGCGATTAATTGCTGATAATGATAGAATATCGAATTCGGATCCTCCAGCGCTTTTTCTGCATTAATTTCAGGATAGTTACTTGCAGTCTCAATCCAAGGTTTATCTGTAGTGAATCCGGCATGCTTTGCATTAGACCACTGCATTGGTGTTCTCCCATTATCTCGGGATTTTTGCTGAAGAATTTCTATTATTTCCTTTTCCGACTTCCCTGCTTCTAAAAGTGACTTGTATGCATTTAGCGATTCGACATCACGATAGTCATTAATTGAAGTGAAATCCGGATTGGTCATACCAATCTCTTCTCCTTGATATATATATGGAGTTCCCTTCATAAGATGCAATGTGGTCGCAAGCATTTTTCCCGACTCACGGTGATATTTCCCATCATCACCAAAACGAGAGATGGCACGTGGCTGATCGTGATTGCACCAGAAGAGAGCATTCCACCCGTCCCCTTCATGCATTCCTACTTGCCAATCAGAAAGAATTTTCTTTAATTCTATAAAATCAAATGGTGCTTTTGTCCACTTTTCACCGTTCGGATAATCTACTTTTAAATGATGAAATTGGAACGTCATCGAAAGCTCTTCGCGTTCAGGCTTCGTATATAGCACACAGTTATCAAGTGTTGTTGACGACATCTCCCCTACCGTTAACATGTCGTAATCCTTAAATGCTGCTTGATTCATTTCATGCAAAAATTCATGGACGCGTGGTCCGTCAGTATAGAATTTACGTCCATCCCCTGTATCGTCACTAGGAAATTCTTGATTTTTAGAGATTAAATTGATGACATCCAGTCGGAACCCATCGATTCCTTTCTCAGCCCAGAAACGTATCATCTCATATAATTCATTTCGAAGTTCTTCATTCTCCCAGTTTAAATCTGCCTGTGTCACGTCAAATAGATGTAAATAATATTGCCCTGACTTCTCATCGAATTGCCATGCATTTCCGCCAAACTTCGATTGCCAATTATTTGGTGCTGGCGTAGAATCATCTGATGGATCCTTCCAAATATAGAAATCACGGAATTCATTTGTCTTCGATGAAGCAGCTTGCTTAAACCATTCATGTTCTGTTGAAGTATGGTTGATCACTAGGTCCATAATCAGCTTCATTCCACGCTGATGCGTCTGCTCAAGTAATTCCTCAAAATCACCCATTGTCCCATACGAAGGATCAATTGCATAATAATCACTAATATCATAGCCATTATCATTTTGTGGGGATTGATAAACTGGTGTCAGCCAAATTACATCTACCCCTAATTTTTTTAGGTAATCCAACCGATTTATTATTCCTCGAATATCTCCTGTTCCATTACCTGTCGTATCCTGGAAACTTTTGGGATAAATCTGATATACTACTGATTTTTTCCACCATTGTTCACTCATACTATCGCTCCTAACATCTTTTGAAAAATGATTCATTTTTTATTGGTTTTTTATTTACATAAACTGCGAACTAACTTAGGATAGCAAATGGTCTCCCAGCCTGTCGCTCCAAAGATACGCGACTGTCCGCTAGCTAAAATCAACTTTGCACTTAGTTCACAGTTTATATCAACTAAACGTTATGGTAGATATTAAAATTTTCTCACCTTATAAGTCTATCTAAAAATCACCGGTACTATTTAAGCTTACGTTTTGCAATGATAAAAGTAATCACGAATGGCACAACGATAACGATTGCCATACCGATGAAGAACGCTATCCAACTGCTTTGCTGGATTGATAAGAAAGCTGGGATACCTCCAACACCAACAGATGATGCTAAGACTTGTTGAACAGAAATAAATGCTCCAGCAATTGCAGTTCCAATAATTGCTGCATAAAACGGATATTTATATCTTAAATTTACTCCAAACATTGCAGGTTCCGTAACACCTAGCCATGCAGAAACACCTGAAGTACCCGCTAAACCTTTTAATTTCTCGTCTTTAGCAGCTAAGAACATTGCAAATACAGCTGAACCTTGCGCAATATTCGATAGTGCAACAACCGGCCATAATAAAGTAGATCCTGTGCTAGCTATAAGCTGGAAGTCTACTGCTAGGAATGTATGATGCATTCCTGTAATTACTAATGGCGCATAGAAAGCTCCGTAAACTAACCCACCAATAATTGGTGCAAAATCAAAGATAGCAACAATTCCTTCTGTAATCCAGTTCCCAATTGTAAATGTAACTGGTCCAATTAATATAAATGACAAGAATCCAGTGACTAATAAAGCAATAGGTGCAACTACTAATAATTGTAAGGAGTCAAGCACACGCTTCTTCAGCCAAATCTCTATTTTGGCTAATACCCATGCAGCAACTAAAACTGGAAGAACCTGTCCTTGATAGCCCATCATATTCACATCAAATCCAAATACATTCCATGTAGGTGCATCTCCTGCGATTACCGCTTGGGCAAAATCACTTGCAGGCATTAGAGCAGGATGTACTAGAATTAAGCCGAGTACAATACCGAGTAACGGATTCCCACCAAATTGCCGAACAGCAGACCAACCAATTAATGCCGGTAAGAAAGTAAACGCAGTACTTGCGATAATATTTATCATGTCGGCTACTCCAGCCCATGATGGATAAATCTCAATGATTGATTGCTCAGAGAAGATTGGATTAACTAAAATATTATTGAGTCCAAGTAATAGTCCCGCTGTTACAATCGCAGGTAAAATTGGAATAAAAATATCTGCTAATGTTTTAATCCCACGTTGCAGAGCATTTTGCTTTTTGCCGCCTGCCGCTTTAACATCTTCTTTCGTAGCCTCTGAAACTCCCGCTTCACTTACCATTGCGTTATAAACCTTATCTACTGTGCCTTGACCAATAACAACCTGATACTGACCATTAGCTGAGAAAGTTCCTTTTACAATTCCCATATTTTCTAACGCATTCTTATCAACTTTGTCCTCATCCGCTAAAGCGAAGCGTAGTCGTGTTACACAATGAGTTGCTGCGTCAATATTATCGAGACCACCGACGGCTGCGACAATATCTTCTGCTTCTGAACTATACTGTGGTCTGTCTGTAGTTTTAGCAGTTGGCTTGTTATTAGTCGTTTCTTGCTCTTTTACTCTCACTTCTAACAAAGCTGTTTTACCTGCCACAACTTCTTTTTCATCTGTCGTACGATTTATCTCAAAGTCGTTACTATTTGTAATAACAATTGGGGTTATGTGACTAGCTGCTTTTTCTTTAATGAAATCCAAATCAAAGGTTATTAGCGGATCGCCAGCTTTCACTTGATCCCCTTGCTTAACATGTGCTTCGAATCCTTCCCCACCTAAAGCGACCGTTTCCAATCCAATATGAATTAATATTTCTAATCCAGATTTTCCTTGCAAACCAATCGCATGTTTTGTCGGAAATAGCTGTACAATTTCTCCATCTATCGGTGCAACAACTGCACCATCTATCGGCTTAATTGCTATTCCATCCCCAATCATTTTTTGCGCGAACGTTGGATCTGGTACATCTTCAAGCCGCATTACTTGTCCATTTAAAGGTGCAACAACTGCTTCATAGGCTCTTGATTGTGACTTACCCAATGGAAATACCTCCTCTATAAAAATATCATTTATTTTAACTTGTATATACAGGTTATAAAACCAGTATAACTTGTATATACAAATTATGCAACTGCTTACATATTGATGTAAGATTCAGTTAAGTATTCCCTAATCAAGGAACTTATAACCAACACCTAATTGATTGAACCACATAAAAGTAAGATAGACTATTTACAAGAAATACTCGATGAATGTATAAGGAGGCAATTATATTGGCAACTAAAATGGAAAATATTAATGGAGTAACAGCAGCTATTTATACTCGCCAGATTAATCATAGTGTTGCTGAAGTATAGTCTTATTTAACAGAGAATAGAAAATTACAGCAATGGTTTTCTGAATTAGAAATAAAATCTCTAGAAAAAGATGGTGAGATTCTCTTTAATTATGGAGACGGAAACTATGAAAAAATTGATATAACAGAGGTTGAGCCTAATAAGGTATTCTCATTTTCATGGCCACCTAAAAATTCAGTCCGGTTCGAATTAGAGGAAAATAATCAAGGTTGTAAGCTTGTTTTCATCGAATATTTGCATGAGATTACGGATCATACACCGAAAGATTTAACTGGATGGCATGTGTGTCTAGACGTAATCGAAGCACTCCTTGATGGTAAAACAATTGCAGATCGCAAATCATATTGGCAGGAGCGACTGCCAGAGTATCAAAACTTACTAAGGGAAGCATCTATTTAATTTATATGCTGTTGTCTCGAAAAGTTAAAATAACCCCTAACCGGTGTTATTCACAAGGTTAGGGGTTAAACTTCGGACTTTAATTTTTATGTCTTGCAGCTTTTTCGCGTTCGCTCTTATTTAATATTTTCTTACGTAAACGAATTGACTCTGGTGTTACTTCACAGTATTCATCTTCGTCCAAGTATTCTAGTGCTTCTTCTAATGACATCTTACGCGGTTTCTTAATGCTTGAAGTTTGGTCTTTATTCGCTGAACGAGTGTTGGTTAAATGTTTTTCCTTAGTGATGTTTACAGTAAGGTCATTTTCCCGACTATGTTCCCCGACAATCATTCCTGCATAAACTTCTGTACCTGGTTCGATGAAAATAACTCCACGGTCTTCTAACTGCATCGTACCATACATCGTTGATTTCCCATTTTCCAAAGCAACTAATACACCTTCGCGGCGTCCACCGACATTCCCTTTAATTACTGGTTCGTAGGCTTCAAATGTGTGGTTTAAGATACCATAACCATGTGTTTGTGTCATAAATTCTGTTGTATAACCAAGTAATCCTCGAGAAGGAACCTTGAATTCAAGGCGTACTTGTCCATTACCATGGTTTACCATATCAAGCATTTCACCTTTACGCTCACCAAGTGATTCCATAATCGCACCAGTATATTCCTCAGGTAAATCGATTTGTACACGTTCCATTGGTTCGCATTTTTGCCCATCAATTTCTTTAATAATTACCTGTGGTTTAGAAAGCTGTAATTCAAAACCTTCACGGCGCATATTCTCGATTAAAATAGACAAGTGAAGTTCCCCACGTCCCGATACAATCCAAGCGTCTGGAGATTCGGTTGAATCAACACGTAAGCTTACGTCTGTTTCCAATTGTTTCATTAAGCGCTCTTCAATTTTACGTGATGTAATATATTTTCCTTCACGGCCAGCGAATGGACTATTGTTTACAACGAAAGTCATTTGCAATGTTGGCTCATCAATGTGTAACCATGGCAATGCTTCAGGATTGCTTTGAGGTGCAATAGTTTCACCGATATTAATGTCTTCCATACCAGCTACTGCTACAATTTCTCCAGAACTTGCTTCTTGAATTTCTGTACGCTTCAAGCCAATAAATCCAAATAATTTTGTTACACGGAAAGCTTTATTTGTTCCATCCTGTTTCATAACAACAACCTGTTGTCCGACATGAATTTTCCCACGAACAACTCGCCCTACACCAATACGTCCAACATAATCATTATAATCAAGTAGGGTAATTTGGAATTGCAATGGTTCATCACTATTATCCAATGGTGCAGGAATATGTTCTATTACCGTTTCGAAAACCGGATCCATTGATTGTTGTTGATCTTCCGCCTCAAGTCCAGATGTTCCATTCAATGCGGATGCATACACAACAGGGAATTCCAATTGCTCATCATCTGCACCAAGCTCGATGAATAGATCAAGTACTTCATCAATTACTTCAGCTGGTCTTGCATTTGGACGGTCAATTTTATTTACAACAACAATTGGCGTTAGCTTTTGTTCCAATGCTTTTTTCAACACAAATCGAGTTTGTGGCATCGTGCCTTCATAGGAATCAACAACTAATACTACACCGTCAACCATTTTCATAATACGCTCCACTTCACCACCGAAATCGGCGTGTCCTGGTGTATCTAAAATATTGATTGTTTTATCTTTATATTTAACTGCAGTGTTTTTTGCTAAAATTGTAATTCCACGTTCACGTTCTATATCACCAGAGTCCATCATACGGTCGTCAACTTGTTCATTTTCACGAAATGTCCCTGAATATTTTAATAGTTGATCAACGAGTGTTGTTTTACCGTGGTCAACGTGGGCAATAATCGCGATATTACGAATATCTTCTCTTAATTGCATAAAAGTACGCTCCTCTATAATTCCGAATGAATCAAACTAGAACATTATACCACATAATGCCCATTGTAGTAGATTTTTTTACTTATTTTTAATAATAATAATTGTTTACTTTCAAATAGTATTTACTCCCTATTTTACTCAGGTAAATTAATTTTAAACTCAGCACCGCCAAGTTTAGATCTGCCTACTGTTATTTTTCCATTCGATTGTTCAATAATCGCTCGAGCAATTGCTAGTCCTAAACCTGTTTCCCCATTCTTACCTTTTACAAACCGATGGAAAATATTCGAAGCAACTTCCTTAGATATCCCTTCCCCATCATCACCAATCGTTATAAGGATTCGCCGGCTTTTCTTCAAAACATTAATTTCAATCTGTGACTCTGCATGACGAATCCCGTTAAAGACAATATTTAACAGTGCCCTTAGTAACTTTTCCTCATCTGCGAATAGAGTGATATTCTCCTTTACTTCATGGCGAAGTGTAATTCCTTTCTCATTTACGAACGGAATTGCACGGTCTACTACTTGATCAATCAGTTCTGATACTTCAATTTTTACAGGGTCGTAAACAGATGGTTCACTATCCAATTTCGCTAGTAAAATCATTTCATTAATAATAACCTTCAAGCGATTGACTTCAGACACCATTACTTCTAGTCCCTTTTCTGCTTCTTTCTCTGTAAATATCCCATCCTTAATCCCTTCTGCATATCCTTGAATTGTCATAAGCGGTGTTTTTAATTCATGACTTGCATTTTGGAAAAAGGTTTGCTGTGTACTCATGTAACGCTGAAGTTCATTGGCCATTTCGTAAACACTATCCGCTACCTCTTTAATTTCTCCTGTTGCCTTAATATGTTCGATATCATCAAATTGCCTTTTTTCTATCTTTTTTAATTGCCGCTTCAGCTTACTGAGTGGTGTCACTAACTTTCTGGTTAAATAATAACTTATGAGTACGGCAGCGAACGCACCAATGATAAAGATAAAGAATATCCTTGTAAAAAAGTTTTGCTGCACCCCTTGTAAATCGCTAACTGGAGTGAGTAAAATCAATTCTAAACCAGATTGCTCGGGAAGAAAGATGATTCTTGACGTAACAAATCGTTCTTTTCCGTATTCCCATTGTGTTTTATTTGTATCTGCGAAATCATTGTTTTTGAAAAATTCGCGTGCAACCTGATTGGACATAGTAGATAACAGTACTTGATCATGTTTTCGATCATACATAAACATTTGCAAGTCCTGATCCTTCAAGATATCATTCACCTGTTGAATATCAGCTGTTCCGTATTGTTGATTTAAAACATTAACAAGCAGCTCTCCTGTTTGTTTCAGCTGCCTTTGTTCATCCTGAATGAGCAAATCCAAAATTAATGAATAGATGACATACCAGGCAACTGCCATAATAACTAATAATAACGCTGTAAATGCTGCCGTTAATTGTGATTGAAGTTTCATTGGTTATTCCTCTTCTTTTCGCAATCGATAGCCATAGCCCCATACCGTTTCAATTGGAACATCGTCGAGTTTTTTCCTAATCCGTTTTACTAAGTCATCCACTGCACGATCACTGCCAAAATAGTCATTCCCCCAAATTTTCACTAATAATTCATCCCGGGAGAATGCTCGATTTGCATTTTCAGCAAGTAATAAGAGCATATCAAACTCCTTCGTTGTTACCTCGTATTCTTCTCCATTCCAGAAGATTCGGCGATCATTACGGTAAATCAACAGGTGTTCAACCTTAAGTCTATCTTGAGCGGCTCGTGCTGGCTCTATTTGCGAACGTTTAAATAACCGCTTTACCCTTGCCATTAACTCTCTCGGACTAAATGGCTTCGTCAAGTAATCATCTCCACCAAGCTCAAGACCAATAATTTTATCGATTTCCTCATCCTTTGCTGAAATGATAATAATCGGCACATTACTTTCATTACGGATTCTTTTACAAAATTCATAGCCATCCATTCCTGGCAGCATAATGTCTAGAATCCACATATCTGGTGGATCATTCTTCCACAGGTCCCAGCCCTTTTCTGCTGAGTCCATCATCGTAACCTCGTAGCCTTCTTTCTTCAAATAAGCAGATACGATATTTTGAATATTTAAATCATCCTCAACTATACCAATATGATAATTCATGTTTTCTTCACCTTTTCAGTATCCTTTATTTTAATTCTATTTTTACATAGATTAGCGCAAAATTACATGATTCTCGCATAATTACACATTTATTCCACATTCTTTCCAAATCTATCCCTATGAACCTGCCTATAATAAAAGTATACATTAGGAATGGCTAATTTCTAAAAAGGTTTGCTGCTTTTATTAATGAGTAGTTGAATTAAAACTGTGAACTAACTTAGCTTAGGTGCGCAACTGTTCTCTGACCAGTCGCTCCGAAAATACACTACGCTGGGATTGCATAATCGCTTTCTTCTTTCTATCTATGAAATAATACGAGAAGACAACATTACACCTAGTTAACAGCTTCTAGAAAAAGCAGTAAACTGTACGAAAAGAGTTTTAATCATTTAAAATAATTTTATAAAGGGTGATAAAAGATGGAGAATAACAATAATAAGGACTCTCAATCACAAAGACCGATTGAAGATCGGTATGAACAGGAGAGAAGGAATACCTCACCTGTTAATCCTGAATATCCAGACTATAAGCAGGATACTTGGGGTGAAACGACAGAAACAAACCAATTTGAGTCCAATCAACAATGGAGCGAAGAAGAGCCATCAAGCTCATTTCAAAAAGAAGAACAAAGATACGAGGAACCGATTCAACCAACAACTAAGAAAAAACCAAAAGTGAAGAGGTCCTGGATCAGTGCTTTATTTGGTGGTGTTGTCGGTGGAGTAATTTCAGCAATCATCATTGTCCTATTATTTACGTATAATATTATTCCTAATGATAATGGCAATGATAGTAATCAAGCAGCTGAAAATGATGACAGTCCAGAAGTAATTGAAACACTCGCCTCAGAAGATGCAAACGTCTCAACCAATATCGAAGAAGTCTCGAATGCGGTTGTTGGAGTTTCCAATATGCAGCAACAAAGTGTTTGGACTGAAAGTGAAGAAGCAGGTACAGGATCAGGTATCATTTACAAGAAAGAAAACGGAAAAGCATACATTGTCACTAACCAGCACGTTGTTGACGGCGCACAGCAAGTTGAAGTCGTACTAAATGAAGATGAAAGACTCGATGCCAAAGTATTAGGTGGAGATTCATTAACCGATTTAGCAGTTCTAGAAGTTGATGGGGCAACAATTGATACGGTCGCAAGTATTGGCTCATCAGATGATTTAAAAGTCGGAGAAACAGTACTAGCAATTGGAAACCCACTTGGAATAGATTTTGCTAACTCTGTAACAAAAGGGATTATCAGTGGTCTAAACCGTTCTGTTTCAGTAGATACAAATGGTGACAGCCAGCCTGACTGGGTGACTGAAGTATTACAAACAGATGCTGCAATTAACCCTGGTAATAGTGGAGGTGCCCTGGTGAATGGCAACGGTGAAGTAATAGGGATTAACTCCATGAAGATTGCTGAGAGCGCAGTGGAAGGAATTGGATTTGCAATTCCGATTGATAGTGCTTTACCTATTATTGAACAATTAGAAACTAATAGTGAAGTAGCAAGACCACAGATTGGGATTGCAACAGCATCTCTATCTCAAGTCCCACCGCAATATCGCTATGAAATTAACTTACCTGAAAATATTGAGGGAGGAATGGTCATTGCAAATGTTCAATCCGGTTCGCCCGCAGATGAAGCAGGGTTGCAGCAATTTGATGTCATAACAAAAATAAATGGACAAGAGGTTACAAGCATTTTAGAATTACGCAAATATTTATATTCAGAAACAAGTATTGGTGATTCTATTGATATTGAATATATTCGTGATGGCGAAGTCCAAACTGCAACTTTAGTGCTAGAAGAAGCAGTACAACAAGAAGCCGCGTAACTATTACAATAACGGAATCCCTTATGCAGCAGCATATGGGCTGTACGATAGAGCGTGACCAATATTGTCAACATTATATTTTCCTATTTTATGAAAAGAAGGGTATTTTTTCCCTTCTTTTTTGTATTTTGCAATAGTATACTTACCATGAGCGTCTATATATCCTATTTTTCATAGGTGTTTAATATGATACATAAATGAAGGGAGTGTTTACATGCTTTGTCCATCTTGCAAGCAAGAAACAGAACCGGGGAAATTTTGTACCGTCTGTGGGGCATCTTTAGTTATTGAGGAAACAGCTGCTACAGCTGATTCACAAACTGCAAATGTAGTAAGTCAACCCGAACAACCAAAGAAAAGCAATCAATCTCAGACAAATGAATTCACTGAAAAAGTAGCTGCTGAAGCAAAAACCTTTTGGAGCTTTGTACTGAACATTTTAAAGAAACCAAGTTCAGCACAAAATATTACGGCTAACCAGTGGATTTCCGGACTTATTACACTCATTATTTTTTCTTTACTTATCGCATTAGGCTCATTTATTGCAGCAAATAGTTACTTCTCGTCTTCTTTCTGGAATAGCTTTATTCAGCCATTTATCCAGTTCATCGTATTATTTGCAGCAATTGCAGCAATAACCTTTGCTGGGGCAAAAATAACCGCACAGCCATTATCATTCCAAGACATTGTCGCTAAGTTTGGAGCTTACTCTATCCCCTTTTTAGGTTTAGTTATCATCGGAGCGATTCTAGCAATGCTTAATATTCCTTTTTCAGGAACATTAATTACGCTAAGTCTCATAGGTCCGATTTTAATCGTCCCTACTTTTATTTTAATGGAGCTACCGACAGTAGGTTTTGATCGAATTTATGTGCTAATAGGCGTTTATATTGTCGGTCTAATTTTAGCATCATTCCTAGTACAAAGTATTGCCTCTATCTTTATGGGGGACATCTTAGGCGGCATTTGGTAAAAACTAAAAAATACTCCTTCCCAAAAGAGAAGGAGTATTTTTTATGTTGCTATTCTTCATATTTTCTAAAGTTTGGAGTTACACCATTATATTTTCCATTAATATCGGCGGAAACAAAGTTCTCTAAATCCTCAACTGTTCCAATGTTCTCGTCACTATTTGGATACATATCATCATAGTTCAGATGATCACCAAAGAAATCAGATGCCGTTTCTGATGTTCCATATCTGCTTACATCCTGCCATGTATCCTCAGCATCATAAGCTACTTTCTCTTCTTCCAATGACTGGGCATCAGTTATATTGGGAGAAAATACTTCTTCCTCAACCGGTCTGTTCCGTTCAAAAACATCAGCATTCGCATGTTCGATACATTGATCTGTAGTTGGCACTGCAAATAAGCGCTGATAAGGAATATCTGCTCCACATGTTTTACATATACCATACGTCCCTGCATCGATTGCATGGAGTGCTTCATTTATCTCTTCTAATTCTTTTTCCGCATGTTCATTTAGGGCGACGTCTTTCCCTCTCTCAAATAATTCCGTACCTAAATCTGCTGGGTGGTTATCATAATTCGATAGCTCGCCAACAGATTCTTTAGCCGATTCAAGTTCTAATCCAAAGTGGTCCTGAACATGATTGATTAATTCCGTTTGTCGTTCCATCAAAGCAGCTTTACAATGGTGTAATTGTTCGTTCGTGATCATTAAGCAACAGCCTCCCATTTAGCGTTTATACAATTTCAGAAAACTTGACTGAGATTTTAAGTGACATCCTTAGTTGCATTTATGCAGTGAGTAATTCCTTATCTGCCTATAAATGATTTCCTAACTATACTATGTGTAACTACTGTGGAATGATTCTTCATTTACGTCTCCAAATCATGTCAATATCGGGAATTCCATCCTCTAAATTAAACATTGGAACAATTGGAATCCACTTGAAAATAGAATTCCTCCAACTGATTTTTGTGCCGCAGCTTCCAATTACTTCATCAGTTGATATAATTCCTCATTTGCTGATTCAGGAAATGTTTTCATTTGCCATTCTATTCACTTCTATCCCCTTTTAGCTTCTTTCGTAAACTGCGAACTAGCCGCAATGTCTATTTCCGCTGCAAACAGTCGCTCATCTTATGGCAACTCGATTTGCCCCAATAAAATTCATCGGCATTTTTGTCTGCCTCTCTTCGCTGTAATCAACAACCATATTTATTATTATTGTACAACCCGAGTGGTGAAAATACTCTAGGCTTTCTGTAGCGACTGATCGTGGGTAACTGTCATCTAAACTTAGTTCGCAGTTTATATCAACTTCTAATTTTGTACCATTAGTTAGCATCAAAAAGGGTTTAAGCTGGATACTGTCGAATATTGATTAAAGAAAGGGGAATCAGTGTAATGGTTACAATAGAGACAAAAATTGGATTTATTGGTACTGGTGTTATGGGCAAAAGTATGGCAAAGAACCTGCTGACAGCAGGATACCGAGTAAACGTATATACACGTACAAAAGAAAAAGCAGAAGAATTAATCAGCCAAGGCGCCGATTGGAAACATACTGTAGCAGAGTTAGCACAGGATTCAGATGTGATTATTACGATGGTCGGCTATCCATCAGATGTTGAGGAAGTATACTTTGGAGATAGTGGTATTTTAGAAAATGCCCAAAAAGGTACTTATATCATTGATATGACAACCTCTAAACCATCCCTTGCAATAAAGATATATGAAACAGCAATTGCCAAAGGTATCTTTTCTCTTGATGCCCCTGTTTCTGGTGGTGACATTGGTGCACAAAATGGAAAATTAGCAATTATGGTCGGTGGAGACCAGCAAGCATTCGACGAGCTGCACCCAATTTTTGAAGTACTGGGTGAGAATATTATTTTACAAGGTGGCCCTGGTGCTGGGCAGCATACAAAATTAGCAAATCAAATTACGATTGCATCGAACATGGTTGGCGTTTGTGAAGCAATTGTTTATGCTAAAAAAGCAGGTCTTAATCCCGAACGTGTCCTCGAAAGTATTTCGACAGGAGCTGCTGCAAGCTTCTCACTCTCGAACCTCGGTCCACGAATGCTTAAGGGGGACTACGCACCAGGCTTTTATGTAAAACACTTTATTAAAGACATGACTATTGCATTGGAATCCGCACAGGAAATAGGAATGGCAACACCAGGACTTTCCCTTTCACTAGAGCTTTACAAGGAACTTGCTGAAAAGGGAGAAAATGATAGTGGCACACAGGCATTAATCAAGCTGTTTGATCGATAGAAGCTTAAAGCGAGGAGAGCATCATTTTCCTCGCTTTTCGATTTCTGCTTGAACAGTAAAGGCTAAATCATCATTTCCAAAAAGCTGCAATACGTTTAATACCGTTTGATCTGATACTTCCTCTGCTTCGTTTTTAGGAACTGCTTGTTCAATCGTTTCCAGTAATACATTGTTTTTATGTTGACCGGGATAGGCATCTTCATATAGTACAACAGGATCTAAATCATGATTCACACACCATTGCACGAAAATAAGAATCATCATTTTCTCATCATTTTTATAGTTTTCGACTATTCGCTTTTCAACGTCTTCTTTACTCAATTCTTTCACCTACTTTTTACTATTGTTCCTATTCTTACCAAAAAAAGGTTTATCTCACGAATGAGATAAACCTTTCCAAATCATCTATTATAAGCGAGTTACATTAGCAGCTTGTGGTCCACGGTTACCTTCAACGATTTCAAACTCAACTTCTTGACCTTCTTCAAGAGTTTTGAAACCATCAGCTTGGATTGCTGAGAAATGTACGAATACATCGTCTCCGTCTTCGCGCTCGATGAAACCGAAACCTTTTTCTGCATTAAACCATTTTACTTTACCAGTCATGTAAATGACCTCCTTATACAATATGCTGCAAAGTAATTGAATCATAAATACTTTTACACCACTTGAATAAGAGATCGTAAAGTATTATTCAAACTCCAATTTCCTTTTGCACCTTATATGTTACCCTTTTTCATATACAAATGCAAGCGTTTTTAAAAAAATATTTGTAAAACATTTTACTGCATTTTCCTTGTCTTTTCGACATTTTTTGTCGAAAAAACCTTGATGAATTTCCGGTAATGAAACCGCTTCATAAAACGGCTCAGAATTGTTTTTTTTCGAGTTGTAGAAAACTTGTTAGAAACATGATAAAATATTATCTTGCAAGATAAAATTGAATTATTGACTACCAACCATTTGTATCTTGCAAATATAAATGAATAGGTGGTAAACAAAATGGAAACTACTACAAATTATCAAGTATTATTGTATTACAACTATGTGCATATTGAAGATCCTGAAGCATTTGCTGCAGAGCACCTTAAATTTTGTAAGGAATTAGAATTAAAAGGCCGTATATTAGTTGCACAAGAAGGTATTAATGGAACGGTTTCTGGAACGGTCGAACAAACAAATAAATATATGGATGCAATGCATAACGATTCACGTTTTGCTGATATGGTATTTAAAGTTGATGCACATGATGGACATGCATTTAAGAAGATGCATGTACGTCCACGCAAAGAATTAGTAACACTGCGTCTAGAAGATGATGTTAATCCTTTAGAAACAACTGGAAAGTATTTAGAGCCAAGTGAGTTTTACAAAGCAATGCAAGATGAAAACACAATTGTCTTGGATGCTCGTAATGACTATGAATTTGATTTAGGTCATTTCCGTGGCGCTGTTCGTCCTGATATTGAAACATTTCGCGAATTACCAAACTGGGTCCGCGATAATAAGCATCTTTTAGAAGGTAAACGAGTGTTAACATATTGCACTGGTGGAATCCGTTGTGAAAAATTCTCAGGCTGGTTGGTGAAAGAAGGATTTGAGGATGTAGGTCAATTACATGGTGGAATTGTAACTTACGGGAAAGACCCTGAAGTTCAAGGCCAATTATGGGACGGTCAATTATATGTATTCGACGAACGAATCTCTGTCCCAGTCAATCGTAAGGAACACGTTGTAGTCGGCGTGGATTATTTCGATGGCACGCCTTGTGAACGCTATGTAAATTGTGCAAATCCTGAATGTAATCGCCAAATGCTAAGCTCTGAAGAAAACGAACATAAACATTTGCGCGGTTGCTCCCATGAATGCCGTGTAACTCCACGTAATTTATACGTACAAGAGCATAACTTGTCTGCAGAGGAAGTAGAAGCACGCCTTGCAGTACTTGGCGAAACATTAAAACAAGAAGCATAACAACCGAAGCACGACCTCTGTAATTAAAATCGCCTGCGAAACGACAAATCTTTTCGCAGGCGATTTTTGATTTCTTTGCTAACTAGTACATTCTATGTGGGCATATACTTAACTCTTCAATCAGAAATATTTTTTCCAAGATACATCTAAAGCTTATCTAAAATGACCAAGATCTTTTTCTATTTTTAAAAGCAAGCCATGCTGTTTTTAAAGATGAATAGGTTCCTACTGCAGCTGCTCCATAAAAGGCCCCCATAAAAATACCAGCCCATAAATCTCCTCTGTGGCTAATAAAAATGGAAATAATAAATCCAATAATACTTGCAATGGTCGGAAAATATTGACGGGGAATAGGGAATAGTTTAAAGCATTGGGTTAATAAAACTACAGCAGGTACAGCAATAACACCATCCCAGAAATTTGTATAAATAATTGGGAATTCCAAATTATCCCTCCTTTTTCTTGTTATTATGTCCTACAATAAATAAAATTATGACCCTTTATAGCACCTAAGTTATCTGTCAATATTTCCCCTTATTTATGTTCCTAACAAGAATAATTATCCACAAATAACAGAATATATCGTAAACTATTATTTCATTTATTTTGACTTCTACTTCCTATGTTGTTACTCTTTTTATAAAAGGAGTTAATAAAATGAGCGTACATGGTTATTCAGTGTTGACAATGGACGGTAATGAAAAGTCACTAGCTGATTATAAAGGAAAAGTTTTACTTATCGTTAATACTGCGAGTGAATGTGGGTTTACTCCACAATTCGAAGGGCTGCAACGTTTATATGAAAAATATAAAGAACAGGATTTTATCGTCTTAGGCTTTCCTTGCAATCAATTTGGAAATCAAGACCCTGGAACTAACGAAGATATTGCAAGTTTTTGCCAGAAGAATTATGGTGTTAGCTTCCCAATGTTTAGCAAGATTGATGTGAAAGGTGAAAATGCCGACCGGTTATTTTCCTATCTAATACAGCAAGCAAAAGGATTAATTACAGAGCAAATAAAATGGAACTTTACAAAATTCCTTATCGACAAAAACGGGAAAGTAGTCGATCGTTTCGCACCTCAAAAAAAGCCGGAAGCAATCGAAAAGGAAATCGAAGCATTGCTCCAGTTCAGTAATTAATCGCCCCTAACAAATGCACAGCAGAGAGTTCAAAATATAAATAGCTAAAAAAGCATAGAGCTGAAAATCAACTCTATGCTTTTTTATCACCTTATTCAATTAAACACCCGTAACGCAGAGGTGATTTTAAATACAGTTTTTTGATTTTTAAATTTCTCCATATTAATAACGGTATTTTTTTGAAACTACATATTCAGTAATTGGCATAGTAATCCAAGCTAGTCCAATTACAATAACAAGTGGGATATTCTTTATATCATTCATTGCAGTTACTCTTTCCGAAACGACTAAGACGATTATCATTAATAAAAGTAATACATAATAACTAATTTTTGAGCTTAAAAGGGTTATATGTTTCTCTAATTCATCCTTTTCTTTTTCGTGTTTTCCATCCATTTCACCCCAAGTGATCGATTGGAAGAAAAAGCCAACTCCTAAAAATACAAAAAAGAGTGTTGAAGCGTTAATTATTTCTTCTGTAATCCATTCATATATCCCATAGCCACCAATTGCAGTAATAAGAACTAAAGAACAGATTATACTGACTTTTTTTGCAGTTGTCACTTTTCCCCATTCCTTTCATATTTAAAAACAAACAATTCTTCGATAGGAAGACCTAAAACATAAGATAGATTAAATGCCAATTCTAAACTTGGATCATACTTATTATTTTCAATAGCATTGATTGTCTGCCTAGTCACTTTACACAATTCTCCTAATTTACCTTGTGAAAAACCATTCTTTTCTCTATATTCCTTAATTCTATTCTCCATACTAAGCCACCTTTATATTCCGCTAAGTGTAAAACATCCTTTACACCCTGATTATAAAATAAGACAAATGAGTTGTCAAACATATTTTACACCTCAATTATCTTATAAGTTCTATTTTTTCTTTATAAATCAACAAAATAAGCAGTCCAATTTATGTACTAATCGAACTGCCAAAAGGTTTACTATTTTAAGTTTTGTAATCTTAAACCGAACCCCTCATTTTAGAAGTTGAATGGTTTTTTATTTATAATACTTTTGCTAAGAAATCCTGTGCACGTTCGGTTTTTGGATGTTCAAAGAATTCTTGTGGTTCTCCCTCTTCTACTAACATTCCATCAGCCAAAAACAGCACCTTATCTGCTACTTCTTTAGCAAAATTCATTTCATGTGTGACGATTACCATTGTCATTCCTGTATCGACTAAATCCTTCATTACATCAAGCACTTCTTTCACCATTTCTGGGTCAAGCGCTGATGTTGGTTCATCAAATAGCATAATTTCCGGTTCCATCGCTAATGCTCTAGCGATTGCTACCCTCTGTTTTTGACCGCCAGATAAGCGATTTGGATATGCTGCTACTTTATCTGTTAACCCTACTTTATCAAGTAATTTTTTTGCAATCGATTCCGCTTCTGTCTTTGATAATTTTTTCACCTTTTGTGGTGCATAAGCAACATTTTCCAATACAGTCATATGCGGAAATAGATGAAAATGCTGAAATACCATCCCAATGTTTTTTCGAATCGCCAGTTTATCTATTTTTTTGTCTGTAATTTTTTTATCATTAATAAAGATATCTCCTGATGTCGGCTCTTCCAGCAAATTGAGACATCTTAGAAATGTAGATTTCCCTGATCCTGATGGACCGATAATTGCCACGACCTCACCTTGCTTGATCGTTGTCGATATATCTTTTAATACCGTGTTTGTTCCAAAATCTTTTGTTATGTTCATTGCTTTAATCACTTTGTCTCAACCTCCGCTCTGCTGCCTTCCCAAGTTTTGTTAGAATGAAAACCATCACCCAGTAAATCGCCCCAACGAACAAGAGAGGTTCAAAGTTACGATAAATGTCTGCCCCAACAATTTGTGCACGACGCATCAGATCTAAGTAGCCAATCGTCGATACAATTGCAGATTCCTTTGTTAATGTGATGAATTCATTCATCAATGCTGGTAAAATGTTTTTCACTGCCTGCGGTAAAATAATATTTTGCATCATTGGTCGATACGATACACCTAATGCTTCTGCAGCCTCGATTTGACCTCGATCAACCGCCATAATACCTGCACGAATAATCTCGGAGACGTATGCAGCAGAGTTCAGACCGAATGCCATAATTGCCGAGACGAATGGCTCAATATCGTATCCAGTTAATTGTGGGATAGCAAAATAAATAATCATCAATTGTAATATTAGTGGTGTCCCTCGGAAAATCGAGGTGTATATATCCGCAATTCCTGTTAAAAATTTGCTCTTTGTTATTTTAAATAATGCTAAAATGATTCCTAAAATTAATCCGATTAATATCGAAACAAATACAAATCCTAACGTAACCCATATTCCTTCTATCATAAAAGGAATATAAGGCACGATTTGGCTAAAATCCAAATTCATGCCTTAGCACCTCATTTCTATAGCGTTCAATTTTTATTCTGCCAATTCCCATTTATCCCTTAACTCTTGAATCTTTCCACTAGCTTCTAGTTCTTCAAGAACACCATTCACATCTTCGACGAGCTCACTTCCCTTAGGAAAGGCAACCGCCATTCCTGGTGAACTAGTAGTAGGGTCATCAAAGCCGATTAGCCCTTGTTTTTCCATATATCCTGTCGCAACTTCTTTATCCATATAAGCAACATCAATGCGGTTTGAATTAATTTCTTGAATTAAAATTCCAGCGTTATCTACTTTCTTCACTTCAAAGCCATATTCCTCACTAAGTGCATCTGCACCCTCTTCTTGGATTGTTCCCAGCTGAACCCCAACAACTTTTCCTTTCAGTGCTTCAAGATCCTTAATCGCTGAATCTGGTTTCGTTAAGAACATTTCTCCTGAACGATGATATTCCGTAGAGAAATCAACATTTTTCTTACGCTTTTCGTCTGCACTCATTCCGGCTAATACCATATCAACACGATTGGATTGAAGTGCACCAACTAATCCATCGAATTTCATATCTTCAATTTCGAGTTCATAACCAAGTTCATCCGCAATTAAATTCGCTAGGTCAATGTCAAACCCTTCGAAATTCCCTTTTGTATCACGCGACTCAAATGGAGGAAAGTCAGCAGATGTCGCCATTTTTAATACTTTTTTATCTCCTCCTTCACTAGCATTTGAATCTGTTCCCTCATTATTCGTTGAACCACATGCTGCAAGTACTGCAATCATAAATGCTAACACTAATAATTTACTAAAAGATGATTTCATTGTTATCTCTCCCTATTTTTCCTTATTTGCAAATTCTTCTTGAATGTTTTTTAGCAGTTCAGAATCTGTTATTACCTCATACCCAGTTTGTGCCAAAGCTAATGTACCACTAACGAGTGCTTCATGGCCATCTTCCGTTATTGTTTTATTGGCGAATTCAGTAGTATGGGCAATTAATCCAGGTTGTTTCAGACTTATATATGGATGGATAGCAGGTACAACCTGACTTACATTTCCCATATCAATTGAACCAATACTTTGCTTCGCTGGGTAAACGGGTTCGGTGCTCACTTCACTTAAATTCATTGTGAAGGCATTTGATAATGCTTTATTGGTAATCATATTGTCATAGCTCAGTTCATAATTCGATATCTCTAAAGTTGCGCCAGTCATTATTGCAGCACCTTCTGCAATATTATTTACCTTTTTCACAACCCCATTCAAATATGTGCGATCTTTAGCACGAATATAAAACTGTGCCACCGCTTTGTCTGGAACAACATTTGCTGCTTGTCCACCTTCAGCGATAATCCCGTGAATTCTCACATCGGATGTTACATGCTGACGAAGTGCATTGATTCCATTAAATAATTGAATAACACTATCTAATGCATTAATCCCTTCTTCCGGTGCGGCAGCAGCATGAGCAGTTTTTCCACTGTATGAATATTGAATGGCATCCATCGCAAGTGACTCTCCACTTTCATAAGACTGATCCCCAGGATGAACAATCATTGCAACATCAATATCTTTAAATATTCCCTGTTCACTCATCGGCACTTTTGCACCATTCGTTTCTTCTGCAGGTGTACCGAAAACTATGACAGATCCGCCAATTTCCTCAATTACTTTACTTAAGGCAACTCCAGCACCAACGCTCATGGTGCCAATTAAATTATGCCCACATCCATGTCCCACTCCAGGAAGTGCATCATATTCTGCTAAATATGCAATCGTTGGACCTGGCTTTCCACTTTTATATTCTGCTTTAAAAGCTGTCGGTCTACTTACAATTCCAGTTTCTATATTAAAGTTATGTTCTTTTAAAAAGTTAGTTAAGAGCTTCATAGATTCATATTCTTGATCACCTAGTTCAGGATGATCATATAAATGATCGCTCATTGTCCAAAGCTCTGCTTGGATTTTCTCCATTTCTTGTTGCAGTTTATTTTTCACGGTAGTTCCTCCGGTATTTTGTATATTTATTAGTTCGTATGTATATTTATATCATAATAATGTATATTTATGCAATAGCTTTTTAAAAAAAGTTTATTAATACTTTAGTATTCATTAATAATGCTGGTGTAGAAGGACAAGTTGGACCACTTACAAGCGCTGATCCAAAACAAGTGGACTTTACATTAGATGTGAATATAAAAGGTACTATTTACGGTATTCAAGCAGATGGAAACCAAATGAAAAAGCAGGGTAATGGCGGTGTAAAATCATTAACGCTTGTGCTATTGCAGGACAACAAGGTTTTGAAATGTTGGGCGTTTATTCTGCAACCAAATTTGCAGTAAAAGGGCTAACACAAACTGCTGCAAAAGAACTTGCGAAAGATAAAATCACGGTTAACCCTTATTGCCCAGGGATTGTAGGAACTGTAATGTGGGAACGCTTGGATGAGAAGATGATGGAACATATGGGTACTAAAAAGGGAGAAGCATTCGCAAAATTCACTGAGGGTATTCCTTCTCAAACTCCTGAAGATGTAACAAATCTTGTTTCATTCCTAGCATCTCCCTCTTCTGATTATATTACTGGACAGAACATCCTAACCGATGGTGGAATGGTATTAATTAAGCAATTGAAAGTATTATCACATCCTAAGTGAAAGCTATTCACTTGGGATTTTTTTCAATTCTAACTATACAAAAACGAGCACTCCTAAGAATGCTCGTTCTCACTATTAATATGCTTTTGCCCAGATTACTAATTCTTTCGCTTCTTTGCCACAGCATACGCATGTTTCTGCAACTTGCTCTTGCTCAAACGGAATACAACGTGAAGTTGCAGTTGTTTCTTCTTTTATTTGTTCCTCACAAGCCAAATCACCACACCACATTGCTTTGATGAAGCCACCCTTTTCCTCAAGGTTTTGTTTGAACTCATCCATATTCTTAGCTGTTGATGTTTTTTCGTTGCGATGTTCAAGTGCCTCATTGAATAAATTCGACTGAATTTCTTCTAATAGTGCCGGTAGACGCGTCTCTAATTCACTAAGGGCTACAAATTCCTTCTCCCCTGTGTCACGGCGTACAAGGACAACTTGCTCCTTCTCAATGTCTTTTGGACCCATTTCAATTCGTACTGGAATACCTTTCATTTCGTATTCATTGAATTTCCATCCTGGCATCTTATCACTTGCATCAATATCAACACGGACAAGATTTTTCAACTGATCGCGAAGCTCGTATGCTTTATCCAATACGCCTTCTTTATGCTGGGCAATTGGTACGATCATTGCCTGTGTTGGCGCAATTTTTGGTGGAATTACCAATCCGCGATTATCACCATGTACCATGATTAATGCACCCATAATTCGAGTTGAGAGCCCCCAAGATGTTTGGTGTACAAATTGGCTTTCACCATTTTCATCTAAATACGTAATATCAAATGCTTCTGCAAAACCTGAACCAAAGTGATGGGATGTTCCAGATTGCAATGCTTTTCCATCGTGCATCAAGCTTTCGATTGTTAAGGTATATTTCGCACCTGCGAATTTTTCTTTATCGGTTTTACGACCTTTTATTACGGGAATTGCAAGATAGTTTTCGACAAGATCAACATATACTCCTAACATTTTATCTGTTTCAGCTGCTGCATCGGCATCTGTCGCATGTGCAGTATGACCTTCCTGCCAGTGGAACTCAGAAGAACGTAAGAATGGACGTGTTGTCTTTTCCCATCTTACAACGTTTGCCCATTGGTTATATAGCATTGGCAAGTCACGGTAAGAATGAATATTTTTTGAATAATAATCACAGAAAAGCACTTCTGATGTTGGACGAACTGCAATTCGCTCTGCTAATTCTTCATCTCCACCATGAGTTACCCAAGCAACCTCAGGCGCAAAACCAACGACATGGTCTTTCTCCTTTTGCAGCAGGCTCTCAGGAATAAATAATGGGAAAGCAACATTTGAATGCCCTGTTGCCTTTATTTGACGATCTAGTTCATCGCGAATATTTTCCCAGATTGCAAAACCATATGGCTTAATAATCATTGTTCCGCGAACTTGTCCATAATCAACTAATTCCGCTTGCTTCACAACATCGGTATACCATTGTGCGAAATCGTCTTCCATTGCCGTGATTTTCTCAACAAATTGCTTGTTCTTCTTACCCAAGCTAAACACCTCTTTATTTAAAATTATTGTAAACATTAGAAAACTGGACAGTCACCAAGCCTTTCGGTGACTGTCCTAGTTGCACTTATGTAGTAAGAAAGTTTTTTACTTTCTTAACAACCAAAAAATCCCCGCGTCCAAAAAAGGGACCGAGGCCTGGTGGTACCACCCTTGTTTGCAAAGGATGAACCCCTTGCACACTTCACTTGATAACGGTCATAAACCGCGCACATCTTATAGCAATTTTGCCTTTTCGATGGCGAACTCAGGAGCAGGTTCTAACTTATGTCTTTGGAAATTCCCAGCAACCATTTCCTCTCTTAGAAAGACAAATAAATCATACTAATCCCCATCAATGTTTCCTATATCATTCTTAATATATATGTATGCTTTTATAAAGTCAAGACCTACTAAATAATTGACTTGAAGCTCAACATGGCTTACCTTGTTTTAAAAAAAGAATAAGAAAAATTCCTAATCTTGCTTCTCAACTTGATAAATCTTTTCATACTTTGAAAAGTTCTCTTCCTCCTGCTTGGCGTAACCAACAAAAGTAAAACCTGCATCCTGATAAAATTTATTTAATACAGGATTATTTGCAATACAATCAAGTCTAACATACCCCTCCACTAACTTCAGATTACTATCCATCCAGCTTAATAGCATCCTTCCTATTTGCTGATGGCGATATCTAGGATTCACTGCGAGTCGATGGATATAATAGGCAGCATCATCCCGCTCCCCCCACAGTGTAATATCCCAGTCATTTTGCTTACTAGAGAAATTAAAAGTAGCAACCATTTTTCCGTTTGCTTCAGCAACATATGTCGTCCCTGCTAGAATCCCCTGTTCAATCTCTTTTGTATCTTCGCCTTGAAGCAAATACTCCCATTGCAAAACCCCTTTTTTCTGCAAGTTGCTAGCAGTATCCTGCAATAACCGTATAACAGATTCTGTGTCATTCTCTCCCGCTATTCTAACCGTATAATTATCAAATTCATATGTTCTGAACAATGATTCCTACCTCCTCCTATTGCTAAGTTGATTTTATATTAGATATAGGAAAATAATCAAATAACCTTTGAAAAAATTATGCACTGGAATTTTCATGCAATTTAAATATTTACTTCTCATTTTATTAGTGATATCATATGTTAAATAAATTTAACCGTATAAATTTTCTTAACAAAGAGAGGTAGATCTTATGAAACAAATTATGACAATCGAAACATATAATCAATTAAAGGCTATCGGTGACCCGCTACGTGCAGAGATGATGATGTATCTTTGTGAAGGTCCCTATACTGGGCAACAACTTTCAGAGACATTGGATATCCCAAGAGGAAAAATCCACTATCATCTAAAAGAACTTGAAAAAAACAACATCATCGAAATAGTAAAAAAAGAAGAAAAAAATGGCATCGTACAAAAGTTTTATCGTTCCGTTGCTAATGGCTTCACAATTTCCGAAGAACTGCTTCCATTCCATGAAGTTGACCAAACGACAAGACAAATCATTTACAGTATGATTGATCGCGCGAAAAAGAGGGTGCAAACAGCGCCAAAGGAAGCTTTTGAAAAGAAAAATAATAGCGAGAATCCAGAAGATTGGGGCTATATGTCAACAGCAATGGAAATTGAAGCTAGTGAAGCACAATTTAAACAATGGACTAATAAATATTTTGCATTAATGGATGAACTCGAAAAAATGGGTGAGGAAACTGAAGAAGAAAAAAATATCTATTATTTCTTTAATCTGGGCTTCCAAGTACAAGAATTTGCATTTAAAAAACGTGAGAAAAAAGATTCCTAAGCAATCTTAGAAAAGGGGAAAACAAATGGGGTTACTAAAAAATAAGAACTTTTTATTCTTACTTATAGGAAGAATCGTTACAAATATTGGAGACAGTATTTATTACATTGCAGCGATGTGGCTCGTATATAGTTTAGGTGGCAATGCTTTTTATTCCGGTTTAGCTGGTTTTTTAACTTTACTGCCTGTCTCCCTTCAATTTATTACAGGTCCATTCGTCGATCGCTGGCCCGTGAAACGAACGCTTATCATTACACAGGTTTTGCAAGCAATTCTAATATTAATCATTCCGATTACATACTACTTTGGTGTGCTAACTGTCCAAATCGTACTTATTGTTATGCCGATTGTAGCGTTTATTGAACAGTTTGCCTACCCATCCCAAACAAAAGCATTGCCACTTATTCTTCCAAAGAAGGATTTGTTAAAAGGGAATTCCTATTTTTCCTTTGCCTATCAAGGGATTGATTTAGTATTTAATGCAGCGGCTGGGATACTGGTAGCCTTTGTTGGAGCTGTTACATTATTTCTGGTTGACTCCGTTACGTTTGCTGTTGCAGCTATCCTTTTTACTCTATTAAAGATTCCACAGACTAAAGAAAAAACGCTCCTTCAAAACAAAGGATTAAAACAAGGGTTAAAAAAGTATTTTTTCGAACTAAGAGAGGGATTTTCAATTGTATTCGGCTCTCTTATGGCAACCTTTTTAATTGGCTCGATAGTAGCTAACTTTGCTATCGGTGGAGCAATGGCGATTCTTCCAGCATTTGCTGATCATCTGGGAGGGTCGGAAATATATGGATTTTACCTAGCAGCAATGTCTACTGGGGCACTGGTTGGCGCACTACTAGCAAATCAGATGGGGAAATTTCGTATAGGAACTTTTGTTATCCTCTCATTCCTGTTTTCATCTATTTGTTGGGTATTTTCCTCCATCGTACCGTGGACATTCCTTGGCGTACTATTATTCGGTATAGCTTGGATTCCAATCGGTGGAACAAATGTTATTTTTGCCGCTACTGTCCAAACAGTTGTTCCGAATCATATTCTTGGCCGAGTAAACACTGTATCAGCAAGTATGGGTACAATTGCAATGCCAATCGGTTCGTTAGCAGGTGGTTATTTGGCAAGTATTACTAACAGTACACTAATTTTTGCGTTAACAGGACTTGGCTTAGCGCTTCTATCCATCATTTGGTTCCTTCACCCAAGATTACGCGGCCTGCCAAAAGCCGAGGATTTATCACCTAAAGCATTCGGTTTAGATTTCGATGAGGAGTTAGCTGATCAATCGAATTAAGCTGATTATGCAGGAAATTCCTTTCAACTAATTGACACCAATATCGATTAGTTGATATAAAATGCAAGCTTATATAAGGTGATGAGCGCTCACAGACATACCGCATAGGAAATACAGCTCCATCGGAAGGGGCTTACTACCGATGGAGCTGAATATTATTGTAATTCATTCATCAATTGTTCTGTTGTAAGAATAGTAGCGAACTCTTCATTTAAAGTAGCTAGAGATATATTATGTATAGTCTCGGCGTCATAGTAGTTATTATTTTGGCCGTTTAAACCGAACGCTGCTGTTGCATCTGAAATAAGGTATGTATTAAAGCCTAAATTTCCACTCATTCTTGTAGTAGTAGATACACAATGGGGAGTAGTCAATCCAGTTATTACTACTGTTGTAATACCATTTGATTTTAAAAATGCTTCTAAATTTGTACCAATAAAACTACTATTTACTTTCTTTGTGATAACTGTTTCTCCTTTAATAGGTTTAACCAATTCTTTTATCGTAAATCCTTCATTTCTTGGATGAAAAAAAGAATCAGGATTATCCGACTTATGTTGAATATGCACTACTTGCCAGCCCTTCTCTCTCCACATCGTTAGGATCCTGCTAATGTTTTCTTCTGCCATTAAATTGTTTCTTTCTCCCCATTCCTTATCATCAAATGCTTTTTGTACATCAATTATTAGTAAAGCTTTATTTTTATTATCTATGATAATTCCCCCATTAATTGCTGTTCAGTACATGGTCAATGTTACTCAGCTAAATCTAATTCATAATGATAGAATTGAGAATCCCGTTCGTACCCACTTTTTTCATATAATTTTTGAGCAGAATAATTATCTGGTGCAGTACTCAAACTAAGACTTATAGCTCCTGTTTCAATTGCGTAGTCCCTTGCTTTATGTAAGAGCATTTCTGCTACCCCTTGTTTTCTTGCTTTTGCATCAACATATAAGTCATTTAATATCCAAGCTCTTTTCATAGATATAGATGAAAATGTAGGATAAAGTTGCGTAAAGCCGATATAACATTGTTTGTCTTTAACAACAAATATAACAGACTCTTTGCTTTCTATACGCTTTTTAATGTAAGTCATAGCACCTTCTAAATCCGATTCTTGTTGATAAAACATTCGATACAAATTAAATAAATGTGATACTCCTTCTAAATCTTCAACTGTAGCTTGAGATATTTCCATCATTTTTCCCCCCACTAATAACTTCATTTATAAAATAATTTTATTATACACTAAATTCTGGACTTTTTATCTTAAACTAACGACATTAGTTTATCTCTTGCGAATTAGTAGTTTATTGAGAGACTTTCTATACTCCTAAAAAACAAACACGCTATTTCAAATTTGAAATAGCGTGTATTGATACCAAATATTTAAATTTTATCTAACCTCAGCACCCAAAGTATTTGTAAAATGACCTAATGCCCAGTCATGTCCCGCTTGATTAAAGCTTGCAACAGCATCTTTATGAACAACAATCTTAAATCCTTTGTTATAGGCATCTACTGCAGTATGGAGAACACAAATATCTGTGCACACACCGATGATATGAATTTCATTAATCCCTCGTTCACGGAGTTTAATTTCCAGGTCAGTTCCAGCAAATGCACTGTAACGTGTTTTATCGTAATAATAAACATTTTCTCTGTTCTTATTTTCCTCATAAACATCCGCTAATTTTCCATATAATTCTCTTCCCGGTGTATCTGCGATATTATGCGGAGGAAATAGTGCTGTTTCCGGATGCTGCTTATCCCCTTCATAATGAATATCGATTGCAAACGCAACATAATCTCCCGCTTCAATAAATTCTTTTGTTAATGCAACAACTTTGTCCTCAATTTCTTGACCTGGTTTACCTGCTGTAAGTGCACCATTTTCTGCTACAAAATCATAAGTGTAATCAACATTAACCAATGCACGTTTACTCATTATGTTCTCCCCCATTTACAATTATTTGATGTGCTTCTCCATATTTTCGTTCTGCTGCATGATAAGTTGGACCAACGATCTCTGTATATGAAAATCCATGCTCAATTGCAGTTGTAACAAAGCTTTTTGCAAGGCGCACTGCCTCCTGTACTGGTAGACCCTTTGTTAGAAAAGCGGCAATCGCTGCAGAATAAGTACAGCCTGCACCACTAGTATTAACCGTATCGATCCGTGGCGCTTCATATGTAATCAGTTGTTTGCCATCATACAGAACATCAACTGCCGGTCCCTCTAGTCTGCCGCCTTTTACTAACACAATTTTTGCACCAAGTGAATACAAATCGACTGCAGCTTGTTTTAACTCATCGACACTCTGAATTTCTCGGTCTCCAAGTAGTACAGACGCTTCTGGTACGTTTGGTGTAATTATCGTTGCCAATGGTATAAGCACACTTTTTAACGCTTCGATTGCATCATCCTTCAACAACTTAGAATTCATCTTCCCAATCATGACCGGATCGACAACAATCGTTTTAATTGAAGCATGCTCAATTAAGTTTGCAACCGTTTCAATAACTTCCTTGGAAAATAACATTCCAGTTTTCAGTCCATCAGCACCGACTTGATTTATCGCAGTTGCAAACTGTGCTTCGATTGCCTCGACGGTTTGGATATGAACATTTTTATTTGTTTCTGGATGTCTTCCAACAATTGCAGTAACAACACTCATGCCATATACATCTAATTCCTGAAATGTTTTTAAATCCGCCTGGATCCCCGCACTGCCCCCAGCAGCAGAACCCGCAATCGTAATAACACGTGATGGATAATTCATATTTGATATCCCTTTCTTTTAGTAACATGTTTAATATTTAAAAATAGTATTCTTAGAGATTAGAGGTGTGCTATACTCGTCCCACGAAAAAGTCTGTTACTTTATTAACCATACGGTAACAGCCTTAGCAGTGAAAAAACTCTTATTTACCATGTGATGGACGATAACTTCGTAGTTTATGTAAAATGCAAAGTATACCCACAATCCCAGCGGAGGAAATACACGGAGACTCCTCGAAAATAAAGTTCCATTTTCTTCGTGCGATGTAACGCTGCCGAAGCTTTCCTTGTCCTGCGGGAGGAAAGGCCTCGGTGAGACTCTGAAGTGCGGAAGCACGAAGAGGCTCACCAGCCGCCCGCGGAAAGCGCAGTGTATTTCCGGAACAATAATCCCGTGAGCACTCCTCTCCCCAGGCTTTTCGCATTATCTAGAAAGGAACTAATTATACGAAATAAGCCACTTTAAAATAATACTACGACAAAAAACCAAATAATCATAATAACTTGAATAACAAATTTCGCTATCGTACCGCCTAAGAAGCCAAACAATGAGCCAATCGATGCTTTAAATGCATCCATTAAAGTTCGTTGCTGCAGCATTTCAATAATAAATACAACGACAAAAGGCACAATAATAATACCAAATGGTGGAATAATGAACGAACCAATGATTACAGCAATTGCTGCACCCCGCTCTCCCCATTTACTTCCACCGTACTTCTTTACAAAGTAACTATTGGCAATAATATCAGCGACAAATAGAGCTACAGTAAATAACCCCATCGCAATCCAGAAGATTAAATTAAGCTCATCGGCATTAATGAAAAATTGATAGAGCAAGAACCCAACCCATAATACAAGTACCCCTGGAATAATAGGATAAATTAATCCCACGAAACTTAAAATAAATAATGCTGCAATGACAATCCAAATTAGAATATCTACCATCATTTCCTCCAATCATCAAACTATTAGCAAACCTTCTTATCTGCCTAGGATACTTTTTTCTTAAACATACTGGATAACTTCGTCTCTTCCTTATTAAATATCCGTTTATAATTTTCTATATGTTTCATAACACTTAATATTGATAATAACACGACGATGATTGCTGGTTCCATTCCGAAGAATATATAGGTTGTAACCAAAAAGGAAAGATACATGAATAAGACACCAACTACTAAATAATCAGTCGTAAACGTAAACAGAAGTAAAATCCCAATGCCAATTACTGCAACCTTCCAATCGATTGCAAGTAATGCACCAACGAGTGATGCCGTTCCTTTCCCACCACTGAATCTCATTGTAATGGGATAATTATGACCAATAATAACAAATAATGCCGTTATATAAACGAATAATGTTTGACTTTCACCGACAATGCCATTTTCATTTAAAATAAATAATACCAGTAAGATTGCTATTGTCGCTTTGAAAATATCGATAAAAGCAACTAAAATGCCATACTTCCACCCAAGTAAAATTGTCGTATTCGATGCACCAGCATTTTTGACGCCTGCATTTTTTATATCAACCTTCTTATATTTCCCCACCAATTGAGAACCATGAATGCAGCCAAATAGATACCCAATTAGACTAGCGATCACATAATACATACTGCCCCTCCTCTTCTTTACACATTCGTAATATCCTCAAAGTCTATTTGTCTGTCACATATTTTATTTAGAAGCTGCACGTCATGACTAATTACAAGTACCCCTACACTTCTCATTTTTGCAAGCTTTACGATTGTTTTCCAAAGCCTTGCTTGTGTAATTGCATCTAGCATTGTTGTGATTTCATCAGCAATAATGTACTTTACATTCAGATGTAATGCACGTGCAACACAGAATCGTTGTAATTCACCACCAGATAACTCGCTAGGATAACGTGAGAACCATTCCTGTTTGATTCCTAATTCTGCAAGAAGCTCATTGTCTAACATTCCGCACTCCGCAAGCACCTTCTTCATTTGCCATCTTGGATTTATTGCCTTCTCTGGATGCTGCCAGATGAGTTGAACAGGATTCATTCCTGAATGCTTTCCTTTCTTTCTATCTACCAATACATTTCCTGTTTCTGCTTTTATATACCCAGCAATAATCTGTGCCATTGTTGTTTTTCCCGAACCACTATAGCCATGTATGCCAACTACCTCGCCGGGATTAACAACTAAATGTAGATTTTTAAAAAGATAGGGACCCTTTTTATAACGAAAGGTTATGCCATCAATTTCTAATCGTTCTGCCGACGATTTCGTATTTGCCTCGATTTCCTCTGGTAGATCATTCCCCCAGAAATCATTTTGCGGTAATGCATTCCATAATGCTTTTGTGAAGGGATGCTTTAACTTGTCACCATGTCCTGAAAAGTCTGCCACATCCGCAATTTCAACTGTTTCTCCTTGATTAAAAACAACAACCTTATCCGCAATTTTTACTGCCGTATCAATATCATGTGTAATAAACATAACACCTTTTCCAGCTGCTGCAAGCTGCTTGATTATTGCTACCGTTTCATTTAGTGCTTTCGGATCTAACCCTGGTGTTGGCTCATCAGCAATAATCAAATCTGCCCCACTAACCATCGCCACTGCTGCAAGAACACGTCTTGCCATACCTCCTGATAGTTCAAATGGATATTTCTTTCCCGTTTCAATCGGCAATCCTACATCAAGAAAAATATTCTCCTGGATTTCCTGCCTATTTCCTTCACGTATCACAGCTTGCACTTGCTTCGCTGTCTCCATTAGAGGATCAAGTGCATTTACAGATTGGGGAATTAGCGCAATTTCCTTTCCACGAATTTGTTTCTGTTTTTCGCTAGTAAGTGGAATTCCTTTATAATTAAGTTCCCCATGTTGAATGGTATTAGCGGGGAGAATACCGAGGATTGCATTTGCAAGCAGACTTTTCCCCGAGCCGCTTGCACCAACAATTGCAATAATTTCCCCTTCACGAATACACATATTTAAATTACGTACGACTTGCAATTTGGTTTCATGTAGTCCTTTTTTATATTGACGAAAGGAGAGGGAAAAGTCCTTCACTTCTAATAATGGCTTACTGCTTCTTTTTTTTTCCATACGCTAACCCCTTCTCACCCTTTCTGTCCGTGAAATGGATCTATTAATTTCCGTATATTTTTCCCTAGTATATCAAAGATGCCAACCATAATTAATAGCGAAAACCCTGGGAAGAATGCAAGCCACCACATGCCAGTTGACAGATAACGCATTGATTCTGATAAAATAATCCCAATTGCTGGCTGTTCTGTTGATAACCCGAACCCAAGAAATGTAATGGCTGCCTCATGTAAAATCGCATGTGGGAATAATAGTACCATGCCAACAAATAATTGGGGCAATAAATGCGGAATTAAATGATGCCTTGCAATCCACCATCTGCTTTTTCCTAGTCGCCTTGAGATTCCTACATATTCTGCTGACTTTATTTGCAGCATTTCTCCTCTTAATAATCTTGTCAGACTTGGCCAATGTGTAAGCGAAAGTCCTATTACAACGCCTGTAAACCCGCCACCAACAGCAAATGAGATTAAGATTAGCAATACAAGGTGCGGAACACTCAAAAAGAGATCAATTAGCCATGTAACGAGTGCATCCATTCTTTTATTCCATGAGGCTAATAAACCTAAGACTAGTGCAATTAACGAGCTCAGAAATGCAGCAAGTAATCCCACTCCGAGGCTGATTGTAAGTCCCTTCAAAGTACGTGCAAGCATGTCACGTCCTAACCAATCTGTACCAAATAGATGTGCTAGAGATGGTGCACTATTTTTCATATCCAACTGAATCGAAAGTTTTTCATTACCGATTAGCAAGCCACTGACAATGATCGCAGCTAGAAGTAGGATTGCTAGAATAATTTTTGTTATCGTTCGTTGTCTAAGATTTAATTTCTCTGTTATCCCCTTCATTAGAAATCCCTCCTTCTAATGCGTGGATCAACCAGTTTATAGAGGGTATCAGCTATTAAATTTCCTATAAATACGAAAATCGTCATGAATAAAACAATTCCTAACAACAGTGGGATATCTCCACCTAATCCAGCCTGCACTACTGCTTGACCTAGACCAGGATAGGAAAAGACTTGTTCTGCTAATACCGCTCCCCCAAAAAGCTCACCGAAAGAGGCAAAATGCAGCGAAATTGCAGGTAATGCTATATTACGTACTCCATGGCGCCTGAACAATATAAATCCATGCTCTCCTTTAGCATTTGCATAACGGACATAATCGCTTTCAAGCACCTCAATTAGCTTTTGCCTCGTATGTAAGGCAACGTTTGCCACACTAACAATACTCAATGTTAGTGCAGGTAAAAATAAATGTCGCAGGCGCTCAAATATAGAAACGTCTCCTGCTAATACGCCCGCTGGTGTTCCTAGTCCAATTGGAAACCAGCCTAAGCTAACAGAAAAAATCGTCACTAATAATAGTCCTAACCAAAACGCAGGTGTTGATGCGAGGGTATAACAATAACCCTTGATGATTCTATCAATCCATGTTCCCTCTTTCATACCAGCGATACTGCCAATTATAAAACCAAAAAGGCCTGAGAACACCCAGGCCAATCCCATTAATGCTAATGAAGCCAGGAATCTTTCGGCTATAATAGCAGCTACCGGACTACGATATAACAAGGATGTACCTAAATCCCCCTGCAATAAATGACTTCCCCAATTCAGAAACTGCTGTACTTTCGACTCATTCAAGCCCCAATATTCCGCGATATTCTCTCGTTGTTCCGGGCTTACTCTTGTCATATCTGCACCTATATAGGACCTAATAGGATCTATCGGAGAAAGACTAATCAGCGTGAAGGATAGAATGCTAACTGCTACTAATAATGTTATTAATTTCCCAAATTTTTTAAGAATGTATAATGCAAGTTGTTGATAGTACAATTTCTATCTCCTTTCTCACAGCTTTAATCCTGATCCCAAATTTATAATTAGGAGGACATAAAAGTCCTCCATAAATAAATTTTATTAATTGTTACTCTTTCCAATGCCACTGCTCAATAATATCAGTAACTGGCCAGCCATGCCCATGTGGCTGTATCTTCTGTTCACCAATTTCTAAGTCTTCATTCACAAAATATAAATGTTGGATATTTACGAGCCATGCCCACGGGGCGTCACCCTGTGCTGAGAAGCCTGTTTCTCCGTCCCACTGCGCTTTTTGCCAGTAGCTTTTTGCCTCTTCTTCTGTTGTCGCATGCAATGCTTGATTCATATATTCATCGACAACATCATTTGCATAGTAGTTGGCATTATAATAGCCAATTCCTCTTGTTCCACTGCTATATAAATTAAACATTTCGATTGGATCATGACTTCCCCAGCCCATCATCACTGGGTTCGAGTACATTAGATTTTCTAATTCATTCCAGCTTTTCCCTTCTGTACTGACATCAATCCCAAGCGGTTTCATCATATCGGCAAAAAGAATGGATAGGGATTGGCGGATTTGATCACCCGCTGGATACAATAAGGTGAATTCTGCTGCTAATCCGTCTTTTTCCCTAATACCATTTTCATTTTCTTTCCAGCCGGCTTCATCTAATAATTGCTTTGCCTGCTCCACATTATTATCCTCTATCACTGTATGAGGATTCCACCATGGAAGATTGTCAGCAACAGAGTATGCTGGTGTTCCAAATCCTTCGACTACACCATCAACAAACGCCTGACGATCAACGCCAACATTTATTGCTTTTCGGATTGCTATATCCGCCGTTACATCATTTCCGATTGGTGCTCCTGTATCTGTCACTTCACCTGCAGGGACATATGGGAACATAACGCCACGATTATCAACGGTATCCAATTTAACTAACTCCATACCTTCAACTTCTTCTTTAGCGAAGGTTGGCGGTACAGATACGACATCAACTTCTCCTGCTTTAGCAGCCGCAAAAGCAGCATCTTCAGCTAAAAATAAAAATGTTAGCTTACTAAAAGATGGCTTTTCTCCATAATAATAAGGATTTTCCTCAACAATAATTTGTTGTCCTTTATCCCATTGTACGAGTGTAAATGGTCCAGAGCCAATCGGGTTTTCATTGTAAGTATCGTCATAAGCATGTTCAGGTACAATTCCAGTTGATACAAGTAAATAAATAAAAGTAGATGCTGGTTCAACCAATGTAAATTGCACGGTATGATTATCCATACTTTCAACTTTTTCCAAATTGCTTAAGTCAATAACCGAGCCACTAGTTTTAGCGGTTTCAAATGTAAATACAACGTCATCAGCAGTAAGAGATTCCCCGTCGGAGAACTTCACATCATCACGAAGTCCTACTGTCCATGTTTTACCGTCTTCACTTACATTGTAATCAGTTGCTAGATCATTCTCGATATTAAAATCTTTGTCATACTTTAGTAATGTACTTTGAAACAGTGGTGAACCGTATCGTCCCCACCCTGTTGTTGGGTCAAATCCATCTTCTGGTTCCCCACCAATCGCTAGAATCAATTCATCTTTTACCTGTTGTCTATCTTGTTGCCCTACGTTTCCTTTAGCAGAACAAGCACTTAATATAAGAATTGAAAGAACTAATGTTACTGTAATGAAAAGTAAACTTTTATTCATATGATAATTCTCCTATTAGATTTTTTAGTTATGGATTACTTATATATTTAGCCGCTTACCTCGTTTGACTCTCAGTACAAATCACTACTCCACATTCTATCATCAATTCTCAAGAAACATGTGTCTTTCTTTGAATAAATTGGCTGTTTTTTAAGTTTTAGCTATCAGTCATATTGCAATTTATAAGTAAGAATATTTTTCAAAATATTTTCCATGTTACATAACCTTTTCTATTGTATTTTTGTTAAATGTAAATATACGTATCTTTCCGATTTGCAATGACTAGCTAAATTAGATTGAGGATTACATATTAAAACTTTCTATCTCGTTTTAATAGTTTGTTTATTAAACAAACTATTAATTTATCTTAATTGCAACCGCTTTATTAGTCAAGTTTTTTTAAGCATCTTCCTTCCTTTGTCAAGAATTCCAGAAAGCGATGCAGTTTGAAATCTGATATAATAGATATATAGCTACATGAAGGAGAAATTTTGTACGTGAAGAAATTCAGCAAATTGATCATAACTTGGGGACTCATCTTCCTCTTTCTTATTATTCTTGGATTCTTCTATAATCGATCAATTGATAATAATTATTTATATTTAGGAGAAGACGCCCCACAACCAACACAGCTCCACCCACTAGTGGAGGAAAAGAAAAATTTATTGCTGCAGCAAGCTACAGATTTAAATATCAATCTCGTAATTACTGATGAAATCCGTACATTCGAAGAACAGAATGCATTATATGAACGTGGAAGAACCACACAAGGTAATATCGTTACAAACGCAAGAGCTGGGGAAACCTATCATAATTATGGATTAGCAATCGACTATGCACTAATAAATGAAGCTGGCGATTATATTTGGGATACAACATTTGATGGAAATAATAATGGCGAATCCGATTGGTTCGAAGTTGCCGACCTTGCGAAGGATTTAGGCTTCGAATGGGGTGGAGATTGGTCAGGTTTCAAAGATTATCCACATCTGCAAATGACCTTTGGACTAAGTATTCGCCAGTTACAAGATGGAATGCGTCCAGCTACTGAAGTAATAGATATCAACGGATAAAGTTAACGTTGTAAAATTAGGAGGAATATTATGGAAATAAAAGGCGTCCACCACGTATCTGCAATTACTGCAAATGCAAAGAAAAACTTCCATTTTTATACAGAAGTGCTCGGGATGAGGCTTGTTAAGAAGACTGTCAATCAGGATGATACCTCAATGTATCATCTATTCTATGCAGATGAGGTTGGTAATCCCGGCACCGATTTCACCTTCTTTGAAATACCAAATGCCGGGCATACATATCCAGGAACAAGCAGTATCTCTGGAACATCACTGCGTGTGCCAGATAATACTGCTTTAAAATATTGGCAGGAACGATTAACAGAATTCAATGTTGACCACGATGGGATTATGAGGCAAGGAGAGCGTAATATCATCAACTTCCGCGATCCTGAAGGACAGCGTTTAACATTAGTTTCAGATGAAACCAATCAAGGTGTTTCTGGTGGTAAGGTCTGGGAGCATAGCAGTGTCCCAGCTGATAAGGGTATTATTGGCCTTGGTCCAACGAAACTAACAGTTAGAAAGCCTGATGCAACCATCCGCATCTTAACGGAGCTCCTTACCTTTAAACAGACCGGCAGCTATCCGAATTCTGTTTCAGGTCAAGCAGATATACTTATATTCTCTACAGGTGAAGGTGGAACAGGTGCAGAGATACATTTAGAAGTGCGCGATGATTTACCTCAAGAACGTCCAGGAAGAGGTAGTGTCCACCACGTGGCGTTACGCGTAGATAATAATGATGAACTAATAAAATGGAAAAACCGCCTAGAAGAAATCCAGCTTCCAAACTCAGGATTAGTGGAACGTTTTTACTTTAAATCGGTATACTTTAGAGATGCAAACGGCATTTTATTTGAGCTTGCAACAGATGGTCCAGGATTTTCAGTGGATGAAGATGTCGAACATTTAGGTGAAGCATTAGCACTTCCACCCTATCTTGAAAACCAACGCTCGAAGATTGAAGCGAAAGTTTCTCCATTATATACAAACAGATCGCACTAATAGTGCGATCTGTTTTATTCTCCTGGAAACAGTAGGCTTCCCTGTTTTTTTCTAGCAACTTCTAAGCATTTGGCAACCAATCTACTTCTTTCTAGCCATAATTGATGATGCTCCATATTTCTTTCCTTCACCATTCCAAGAAACGCTTCTACCTCATAAACCATGTCTAAATCCAGCTGTTCTTCAGCAACATTTACAGTTTCCTTTGTCTTTCGGTTATAGACTGCTAGTTGTTTAATCGGAGCAATATGATCGACTGTGATTGATCCGTCCTCCCCATGGATTTCCGATGGCATATTTGCTTGGGCAATTTTTGAGCAGAGAATCGTCACATTGAAGGCTTCATATGTTAATACAAGAGTTCCGCTTCCATCGATACCATTTTCTAGTAGAGTTGGAAAATAGGACACATCATTCGGTTCACCAAATAAATCAATCGCCATACTCAATGGGTATACCCCTAAATCCATAAGAGCTCCACCTGCAAACTCCTTCGTAAATACATTTGCAATGTTTCCATCTTTAAATGCATCATATTTCGATGAATACTGCACATATTGGAGCATCACACTACGAATCTGTCCAATCTGCTTTAGAGAATCTTTCAGTATTTTAAAGTTTGGTGAGAATAAATGCCTGTACCCTTCAAAAACATAAACATCATATTGCTTTGCACGTTCCTGAATCACTTGCCATTGCTGTTCATTTAATACCAATGGTTTCTCACAAAAGACGTTCTTTTTATGTTCAATACATGCTAGCACATGCTCATAATGCATGATATTTGGTGATGCAATATAAACAAAGTCAATATTGGTTTCTAGCATCTCTTCTATACTTGTAAACCATTCTTTCGCACCGTGCTTCGTTGCAAAGCTTCTTGCCGTTTCCTCTGACCGGGAATAAACAGATGCAATTTCCATTTCTTTAAAATGATTTGCAGCTTTAATAAACGCTTCCGTTATCCAGCTAGTTCCAATTGTAGAAAATTTCATTTTATCTCGCCCATTTCTGTACTATTTTCGTTTTCGTTATCTGGAAGCGGATCAATGGAGTGTTTATAGCTATATCCTTTCGATATCTGTTTCATAGAAAGGTAGAAAACCATTGCTACAAAAGCTAACGAAGCAACCCCAGCAATAATATAAGCACCCATTCCCTATTTCTCCCCTCATGTTTACTGTCCATACATCTATTAGCTTAACCTACTACGAAAGCATTTTCAATAATTCTACTGGCAATTTCAAATCTCTGATTATTTATTTTCCAATTGGCAGATTTTATGACTTCCTTGCTTACCGCTCCGAAAATACACTACGCTTTCCGCGGGGGGCTGGTGACCCTTCCTCCAGCAGGAGTCTTCGTGTATTTTCTCCGCTGAGATAGTGCGAGAAAAACAAATTTTATCTCCTTATTAAATAAGACAGCATTTCCCTCTCACATAGCTATTTATTGAAGCCGAAGACAGAAGACATATTCAAAAATGAAGGAACATTTTCTAACGAAGTTGCATTACAGCCACAAAGATTTTTCTTTAGAAATTCACATCACAACTAGTTCACTGTTTAGTTATATTGCAACAGACCCTACAAAAAAGCCTAGAAAAAAACCGCAGCCATCTTTTGATGATTGCAGTTTTTGTTTTTTCTATAAATCTTCACCGATAATTTTTACTTCACGTTCCAGTTCAACACCGAACTTCTCTTTAACGGTCGCTTGCACGTATTGAATCAAGTTGATATATTCCTTTGCTGTTGCATTATCCTTGTTGACAATAAAGCCGGCATGCTTAAGCGATACTTGTGCTCCGCCTATTTGCTTACCTTGCAGGTTACTATCTTGGATTAGTTTTCCTGCAAAATAACCTGGTGGGCGTTTAAAGACACTTCCACAAGATGGATACTCTAATGGTTGCTTCGATTCCCGTTTATAGGTCAGATCATCCATTACTTCCTTAATCGCTTCATATTGTGCTTCCTTTAATGCAAAATTAGCTTCGAGTACGATATAACCATTATCTGGAATGTTGCTCGTGCGGTATGCTAAATCTAACTCTTCTGCAGATAAAGTAAGGAGATCGCCTTCTCGATTAACAACCAGTGTACTCACTAGCACGTCTTTTACTTCCCCGCCGTATGCTCCTGCGTTCATGAATAAAGCACCACCGACAGATCCAGGGATTCCGCACGCAAATTCTAGACCAGAAAGATTCACTTGAAGTGCCTCCCTTGAAGCATCAATTATTCGTGCACCACTTTGAGCAATCAGATTATTACCCTCTATTCTAACCTCATTTAACTTTTGCAAGTTCATGACAATCCCGCGAATGCCGCCATCTTTAACTATAAGATTCGACCCATTGCCTAATAATGTGAAAGCAATATTTTCTTCGTTTGCCAGTTTTACAATTTCCTGTACCTGCTCATAGCTTTCCGGTGTCACATAGAAATCAGCCATGCCACCAAGGTGTGTGTACGTATGATGCTTTAACTGTTCATTCACAAGCACATGCTCTGCAGCTGTAATATTTATTAATTTATCATAAATATGATGATTGTTAGCCAAACCTATCATTCCTTTAAATTAGATATTCCTTAAGATTATTCGATTCTAAAATTAATCTTATGTCCAGCCTGATTTGTATTAATACAGCAAGAAGCTTAGACTTTTTACCCTGCCCAAAAGATCACCATAAAAATGGTGATCCATTATTGCATTTCTATATTGTAAGTTATTGCAGCCCATCTTGCCACAAAAATGAGTGAATTAATTTATCTACTTCTGCACTTTCATGCAATGCACTATGACCAAGATTCTCATCCTTAATCATTACTTCCTGTAATTGTTGTTCGGGAACAATGCTTCTTAACGTCGCTACACTTTCAGGAACAGCCACTACATCACCTGTGCTGCCAATACTTAACACATTCACACCTTTAGGAAAGGTACTAGCGTGAAGCAGCTCAAGTGCAAGTGAATTAGGCATCAAATCAGTTGCCGCTTCATCAACGTTTATTTGAAAGTATTCTTGGCTATATATCCCATCAAACGGACTGCCAATTGTGATTAATTTATCAACGTTCGGATACTCTTGCCCCATATATCCCATTATATATTTCATTGAAATAATTCCACCCATTGAATGGCCAACAAGGTTGACTGATTCAATTCCATATTTCTCCTTTAGATGGTGCATAACGGAGGCGAGGTAATCTGTACTATCAGCGAAATCATCACGATTATTCTCCAATACGACTTGAATGAAATTTGGGCCAGATTTCTCTGCATCTATAATATAATCATGCAGATGTCCATTGGCGCTTACATAATAAAGAAGCCCTTTATTCCCAAAGTGGTATTCTTTTTCAAAACGATCGAGCATATAGCCAAAGGAATTCTCTGTCCCTTTATAGCCATGGACAAATACAATTGGATCTGTTAAGGATAATTCAGTCCTTGCCTGTCTAATCTCTACCATTCCACAAATAATAATGGCAATTAGTATCGCAATACTTATCTTACTTCTTTGTTTCAAAAAATACCCCTCATTTAAGCGTTTTTCTTTAATGTTTTCTGCTTCAAAATAAACCATGTAAAATAAGACCCAATTAAGAATAACAATATTTTAACTGCCATTAATGGAATGACGAAGATAATCGTAAATAACATCGAAATCCACAATACGGAAACAGCAACGACCTTCGCTTGTAACGGGATTCCTTTTCCTTGTCGATAATTTAATATATATGGACCAAAATATTTATTCGTAATTAACCAATTATATAAGCGTTCGGAACTGCGTACATAGCATGCAGCCGCAAGCAGCAGGAGAGGCGTTGTCGGAAGCAGCGGTAGAAAGATACCTAATATGCCTAAACCTAATGAAATTGTACCTGCGATTATTAATAATGCCTTTTTCAAATGAATCATGATTTAACACCAGCTAAAATTATATTTTAACCACATTATAACATGAAACATTAATAATATCGGTTGGAGATTTAACTATTATATGAACACTAGATTAACTTCTCAATCGAATGATACGTTGGTTTTCCATGATCAAATGTTGCAACATGACGAAAGCCAATTTCCTGCAATAACACAAGTGATTGTTTAAACTCATAAGCAAGCGTTGTTTCAACGTGAGAATCAGATCCAAGTGTGATAATTTCGCCGCCACACTCCTTATACATTGTCAATATATCCGCGCTTGGCATACCACCTTCGAGTCCATAGCGGTAGCCTGATGTATTTAATTCAATCCCTTTTCCAGCAGGAATAATTTCATTAAAGATCTCCCGAATAATCGAATGAAAATTATCGCTGCTCTTTTCCTTTGTATAGCGCTTTACTAAATCCAGATGTCCCAAGATACTAAATTCCTTATATTTCTTAATACAGCTTAGTAATTCTTCATAATAGATTTGATATGCATCCTCCACTGTTTTCCCTTGGAAAAATTCACCTGAATGAAGATCCTTCCCCTCTGTCGCATGCATGGAGCAAATAACAAAATCAAATGACTCTTGATTCATTAATGCTTCGTATCGATCGAGCAAATGGGGCTGAAGTCCAATTTCTACTCCTTTTTTAATTCGAATCCGGCCTTCATATATATCCTGCATTCTTTTGATTTTTTGATCATATGCTGCTAAATCAAATTCAAAAATCCAATCCTTGTCTGGATAATCATAATCAATATGCTCCGTGAAACAGATTTCCTCTAGTCCAATTTCAATTGCCTTCTCAATTGTTGTCTCCATTTTCGTTTCACAATCAGCAGAAAAATCACTATGAATATGGTAATCAAACATAAATAACACTCCCTTTACTTAAGTTAAGAAATTATAAAATTTGACTGTAATACCTCTAATGCAGAAACAGTCACTTCCGCTTTTGTTCTTGACAATTTTAATTATACTGAATATAATACTATATAACTTTAGTGAGATAAAGCGATAAAGTAATGAAGTGAAATTATTAAGAGCGAAAGCACCTGTTAAATTGCGTATATATTGCGCTGCACTGAGTAAGAGAAACTCTTTCATGAAGAAACGGATTTTCATGTATTGAGAGAGGTCTGACAGGGCGCTGCAGCTGAGATAGGCCGATCTATCAAAACAATTATACGAAGGAATTCTAGACTTTCTTATTAAGACATAAAGGAGAATCGTAATGCAAAAGTATGTTCTAAGTCAGAATAAAAATTCAAACGTTGAAGATTTTCAAATGAGAGAGCAGCTCATCGCAACTTTTATAAATCGCTTTTCTACATACGGATATAAACAAGTAAGAACTTCTACCTTTGAGCAATATGACTTGTATTCCAATATTACTGGTACCGTAAATAAAGATGAGATGATTAAAGTCATCGATACTTCTGGAAAAGTATTAGTGCTTAGACCGGATGTTACGATTCCGCTTGCTCGAATGAACACAGCAACAACCAACCAGCGACTCTTCTATGTACTGGATGTTTTCCGCCAGTCAATTGAACAAATTGATCAAAAAGAAAGTACACAGGCTGGGGTAGAACTCTTTGGTGATAGAAGTCCTGAGGCTGATGCGGAAGTAATCGTCTTGGCGATTCACACATTAAAAGATTTAGGCTTTAAGAATTTTAAGATTGAGCTGGGCCATGCTGGTTTTTTCAAAGAATTAATTCAACAAGCAGACTTAAATCAAACCCAGTTTGAGACGCTGCAAACATATATTCATTCAAAAAACTTGGTTGAAATCGAGCCTTTTCTAAAAGGGCTTGGCCTTGCAGATGATTTACGAAATGCGATTCAGTTGATTCCAATGATGTATGGTAATCCAGCGGACGTTATCAACGAAGCAAGAAAAATTATCCGAAACGCTTCAATGCAACAGGTGCTGCAAAATATCATAGATGTATATGATGTACTTGAGGATTACGGTGTTGCTGATTCCATTGTATTGAATCTTGGATTAATTAACAATATGGATTATTATTCTGGCATCATCTTTCAAGGATTTCTCGATAGTATCGGGAAGCCAGTCTTAATGGGTGGACGCTATGACCATCTCGGGAAGCAATTTGGAGATGCGACTCCCGCTATTGGCTTTGCATTCGAGGTCGATTACCTTGTCCATGCATTGCAACAGCAAGGGAAAGCAATTGTAGAAATTGGGCCTGATTTTATTATTAAATATGACAAAACCAAGCAAAAGGCTGCCCTTCAAACAGCATACCGATTACGGAATGAAGGATTACAGGTATTAACTTATTTAATAGAGGACGCTGATACAAATAGTGCCAAAACCGCTATCGTAAATTATACAGAAGCTGAGCAGCAGCTAATTACTGAAAAAGAATCATATGCCTTTGCAAGTGCCGATGATCTTGTAAGCAAGTGTCTAACTATTAAGGAGGGGAAATAATTGGAACAGATCACATTAGCTTTAGCAAAAGGGAGACCTGCAAAGCAAACGATTTCCCTGCTTGAAAAAACCGGCGAGCATTTCCCCGAGCTGACTGAAGAAAGCAGGAAGCTAGTTTTTCATAATTTAGATCAATCAATTAAGGTAATTTTTGTGAAAGCTGTAGACGTCCCAACCTATGTAGAGAAAGGTGCTGCAGATATTGGCATCGTCGGTAAGGATAATATTTTAGAATCACTTGCAGATGTATATGAATTACTAGATTTAAAGATTGGTAAATGTAAATTTTCTGTTGCTGGAAAGGCTGACCATCAACCATCAGACAATCAGAAACTAACAATAGCAACTAAGTACCCGAACATTGCAAAGAAGCATTTCAAGAAAAAAGGGCAACCGATTGAAATCGTAAAATTAAATGGTTCTGTTGAATTAGCGCCATTGATTGGCTTAGCCGATTATATTGTCGATATCGTTGAAACAGGTAATACTTTGAGAGAAAACGACTTATCTGTCCTGGAGGATATTGAAACGATCAGTACGAGATTAATTGTTAATAAAGCAAGCTTTGCAACAAAGTCAATGCAAGTCAATCAGTTTATCAATCAATTAAAGCGGGCATTGGAGTGATTTGGAATGAGAATCGTAACAGCAGAACAGTTCTGGAAAGCAACTAAAGACCGCTCCACTGTCATTGAGAATGAAGCGGCACTTGATCAAGCAGTTTTGGAAATCATTAATCAGGTCCGAGCAAATGGGGACCAAGCTCTTCAATCCTATACGGAGAATTTCGATGGAATTAGATTGGAAAACTTCATCGTCACTGCGGAAGAATTTGGCGAAGCAAGAGCCCTTGTTGATGCCAGTTTTTTACCTGCATTACAACAAGCTAGACATAATATTACAGACTTTCATCTTGCACAAAAGGAAAACTCTTGGTTTATCAATAAACAACCCGGAATTCTCTTAGGACAAAAACTTACACCACTCGATCATGCTGGTATCTATATTCCCGGTGGCAAGGCTGCCTATCCATCAACCGTTTTGATGAATGTCATCCCTGCTCAAATAGCTGGAGTAGGAAACATTGTTATCACTACACCTCCACAAACAGATGGAAAGGTTAATCCATACGTCCTTGTTGCAGCTGACATGCTCGGTATCAAGACGATTTATAAGGTTGGTGGTGCCCAAGCAATTGCCGCTCTTGCTTACGGGACAGAAACGGTCCATAAAGTCGATAAAATTGTCGGTCCAGGGAACGCCTTTGTCGCCCGTGCAAAGAAATGGGTTTTCGGTGATGTAGCAATTGATATGATTGCTGGTCCAAGTGAAATATGTGTCGTAGCAGACGAAACAGCCCCACCTAGCTTTATTGCAGCTGACCTGCTATCACAGGCAGAGCATGATGAATCAGCAAGTGCAATCTGTGTGACGACAAGCAAGGAAATAGCAGAGAAAATAAAAGCAGAAGTAGAAAGTCAGACAGAATCTCTTGAAAGAAAAGCAATTATTCAACAATCAGTAGAACAAAATGGAAAAATCATCGTCGCCGATTCACTAAAAGCAGCACTTGATATCGTAAATGAAATTGCACCCGAGCATTTACAGTTAATGATTTCCAATCCGACTGAAAGTTTAGATGAGATTAAACATGCTGGGGCTATTTTCCTCGGCAATTATTCACCTGAACCACTTGGTGATTACTTTGCCGGACCAAATCATACATTACCAACGAATGGAACTGCACGTTTCGCTTCCCCACTTGGTGTATATGATTTTGTAAAGAAATCCAGCATTATTCGCTATTCGAAGGAAGCATTACAAAGAGCTAGTGATTCGATTATAACGATAGCAAATGTGGAAGGTTTAACAGCACATGCGAATTCGATTGCAATTAGAAAGGATGAGCCAAATGCGTAATGCGAAAATTACTCGAACAACAAAGGAAACCGCAATCCAATTAGATTTTTATATAGATGGAAATGGTACTTCCTCTATTAATACTGGCGTAGGCTTCTTCGATCATATGTTAACACTAATGACGAAGCATGGTTTGTTTAATCTCGATGTTCGTTGTGATGGCGATTTAGAAGTCGATCAGCATCATTCAGTAGAGGATATTGGTATCGCGCTCGGGCAAGCATTTAATGAAGCATTAGGAAATAAAGAAGGAATTACCCGTTACGCAAATATTACAACACCCATGGACGAAGCATTATCAAATGTTACGCTTGATATTAGTGGCCGGTCCTATCTTGTTTTCAATGTAGATGGATTGAAAGATAAGGTTGGCAATTTCGATACGGAGCTTGTCGAGGAGTTCTTTCAAGCCTTTGTAAGCAACGCGAAGGTGAACCTCCATATCAATCTCGAATACGGAAGAAACACACACCATATCATTGAATCGATCTTTAAAGGAGTTGGCCGTGCACTTGATCAAGCAAGTATGATAAATCCAAGAATTGAAGGTGTCCCATCGACAAAGGGATCGCTTTAATTATAGACGATGCATAGGAAAGTTAAACTTTGAATAAGAACAGGGGAATGAACAATGATTGCAATTATCGATTATGGCGCTGGTAACATTAAAAGCCTGCAATTTGCCTTAGACAAGCTTAATCTTGAATCAGAATTGACAATAGATCCAAAAGTCATTCGTGATGCGAAATCGATTATTCTTCCGGGTGTAGGCGCATTTAAGGATGCGATGGATGCATTAATCGAACTGGATTTAGTAACCGTATTAAAACGGGAAATTAATGCTGGGAAACCGATTCTCGGAATTTGTCTAGGCATGCAATTATTCTATGAACAGGGATTTGAAGATGGAAGCTGGGAAGGACTTGGTTTTCTAAAAGGCAGTGTCAATCGAATAACAGATACAGTAAAGGTTCCTCATATGGGTTGGAACACGCTGACATCGCATCAGGAAAGCTCTTTACTTAATAACCTAACAGATAATCCTTCTGTATACTTCGTTCACTCCTATGCAGTAGGAGAGGATTTTGAAAAAGATACACTTGTTGCAAGTGCACAATACGGCGGGACCATTCCGGCAATCGTGAAAAAGGGCAATATTGTCGGTATGCAATTTCATCCTGAAAAAAGCGGAACGACAGGTATCCAACTATTAAAAAATTACGGGGAGCTGATTTCATGATTTTATTTCCAGCAATCGATATACGAGGAGGCAAATGTGTTCGCCTCATTCAAGGTGATTATAATAAAGAGAAGGTTTATAGTAACGCACCAATTGATGTTGCTAGAGACTGGGAAAATAAAGGAGCAGAATATGTCCATATCGTTGACCTTGATGGAGCAAAATCTGGAGAGTCGATTAACCAATCATTAATTAAGGAAATTGCAGCAAATACGAAAATTCCTGTTCAAGTTGGTGGCGGAATTCGTTCGCTATCCGTAATCGAAGCGTATATTTCGTCAGGTGTGGAGCGTGTAATTATCGGTACTGCTGCAATTAATGACGAAGAATTTTTAAGAAAAGCGGTCGCTCAGTATGGATCTAAAATCGCTGTCTCAATAGATGCTAGAAATGGGTTCGTTGCAACCGATGGCTGGACAGAAACGAGTACAGTTAAGGCACTAAACCTCGTCAAGTTGTTAGAAGATATTGGCGTAGAAACAATTGTTTATACGGATATTTTAAAGGACGGTATGCTTCAAGGCCCTAATTTTGACGAATTGCAAACAATTAATGAAGCAACATCGATAAATGTTATTGCCTCAGGTGGTGTCTCCTCTAAGGAAGATATCGCGAAATTAACATCACAGAATCTTTACGGGGCAATTATTGGCAAGGCATTATACGATGGAACAATTGAATTCACAGAACTTCTGGAGGATGATACGCATGCTTGCTAAACGAATTATTCCATGTTTGGACGTTGATAAAGGCCGCGTTGTGAAAGGAAGAAAGTTTCAAAATATCCAAGATGTCGCTGATCCGGTAGAGTTAGCGAAACGCTATAATGAGGCTGGCGCCGATGAGCTTGTTTTCTATGATATAACGGCATCAAATGAAAAGCGCGATATTTTCCTCGATGTAGTGGAGAATGTTGCACGAGAGATTGCCATTCCCTTTACCGTTGGTGGTGGAATACGGACAATAGAAGATATTCATAAAGTGTTACGTTCGGGTGCAGATAAAGTATCGATAAACAGTGCTGCAGTATCAAATCCCGAAATCATAAAGGAAGCGGCATTGAAATTTGGCAGTCAATGTATCGTCCTCTCCATCGATGCAAAACAAGTTACGGCAAATAATTGGCAGGTCTATATTAATGGTGGAAGAACAAACACTGGAATCGATGCAATTGAATGGGCAAAACGTGGCGAACAGCTCGGAGCGGGAGAAATTGTCATAAATGCAATCGATGCTGATGGAGAGAAAGATGGCTATAACATCGCATTAACGAAGGCTATAGCCGATGCGGTTAACATTCCAATCGTTGCCAGCGGCGGTGCTGGAACAATCCAGCATTTTTCAAAAGTTTTAACAGAAGGTGCCGCAGATGCAGCCTTGGCCGCATCCGTTTTTCATTACGAGGAAATAAGCATACCTGAACTGAAGAAATACTTACAATCGGAAGCAATTACCGTTAGGAGTGAAATCGAATGGAAATAAATATTGACCAGCTTAAATTCGATACAAGCGGACTTATCCCTGCAATCGTGCAAGATGCGGAAACTGGAAAAGTATTAACGTTAGCATACATGAACGAAGAATCCCTAAATAAAACGATTGAAACAACTGAAACATGGTTTTTTAGTCGCAGCAGACTCGAGCTATGGAATAAAGGAGAAACATCGGGAAATAAGCAAGAAGTGAAGAAAATCGCCTTTGACTGTGATGCCGATGCATTATTAGTTCAAGTCAAGCCACTTGGTCCTGCATGCCATACTGGGGAAGAAACATGCTTTAATAACGACCTTCTCACGAAAGATACACCTTCAAATCAAATCGTTTCTGATGTCGTTGCAAAAATTAAACAACGCCGCGAGAATCCAACGGAAGGATCCTATACAGCCTATCTTTTTGAAAAAGGAATGGATAAAATCCTTAAGAAAATTGGCGAGGAAACTAGTGAAGTACTCATCGGCGCGAAAAATAATGATAAAGCAGAAGTCACAAGCGAAATCGCTGATCTTACCTATCATACACTCGTATTAATGGAATTAATGGATGTATCTGTAGGCGACATTAAGAACGAATTGAAAAAGCGCCATATACAGAAGGAAGGCCAAGAAAAGTAAGCTACTTGAGTGCCTGTCACTCCCCGAATTTTGTCAAAAACTTGAACATCAGTATTGGAACGATTGTTTCTAATACTGATTTTTTTCTTTATATGCTAGAATTACATATAGTGTGAGTGAGATTTCCCTATTAGATGCAGGTTTCACTTTCTGATCAAATTAGTTTAAAATGTAACATACCCTAAATAACCCTTAGACAACGAATAATATTATTTAGTAAAGACATAAAGTGTGCCAAGCTTTTTAGGTATAAACCATAGTTGCACATATGCAGTGAGAAAGTGTTATCCTTTCCTATCTGCTAAGAAAGGAGAAAATATGGAACAAGATTTAATTCTATCAAAACAATCATTTATACCAGTAATTTTAGGTGCGAGTATTGGTGTTTACAGTACTGCACGTTCTTTCCACGAAGCGTACGGAGTGAAATCAATCAGTGTCTCAAGACAGCTTATTGGTCCAGTTAAGCATTCTGCAATTATCGTTCCCGTGCTTGAACCCGACATGGAGGATGCGGAGGCATTGCTCGCTAGCTTAAATAATATCATGCAAACATATCCGGATATCCCGAAGATAATCATTGGTAGTGATGATTGGCATGTAGAGATGGTGGTCGACTTAAGAGATAAGCTTGTGGGAAATTGGATTGTCCCATATACAGACAGGGAGAGCTTGCATACTGTCATTGATAAAGCCAAATTTTATGAGCTATGCGACAGTTTAGAGGTTGATTATCCCAAGTATATTGCGTTCGATAGCAACCAGACGCTAGATACGGAACTTCCATTTTCATTTCCAGTAGTTATCAAACCTACTAGTAGAGTTGCTTATGAAAATTTGAAGTTCACTGGTAAAAAGAAGGTATTTACTGCAAAGGATCGGCAGGAGCTTGAACAAATTATCGATTTAATAAGAAATGCTGGTTATCTTGATGAATTGATTGTTCAAGAATTTATTCCAGGCGACGACACTGCAATGTATATCCTCACAATCTATATCGCGCAAGATGGAGAGGTTAAACTGGCTTCCTTTGGACAAACATTGCTGGAGGACCATACACCTGGTGGAATCGGCAACCCTGTCGCAATACGCACCCTTCGTAATGATGAAGCTGTTGAACAAGCAACACGGCTTGTTAAAAAAGTTGGATATATCGGGTTTGCGAATTTTGATTTAAAATACGATTCACGAGATGGGAAATATAAGTTCTTTGAATTGAATCCCCGTCTTGGGAGAAGTAATTATTATGTAACAACCGGTGGGCATAATCCTGTAGAATATTACATAAAGGATTACCTCGAAAATCAGCCCCTTTCCTACACTGTTGCAGAAAAAGAAATGATTTATACTATCGTTCCTAAGGGATTGCTTATGAAGCATCTAAAGGATAAGCAATTGCGGGACAGAGTGAATACTTTATATAAGGAAAAACGTGTAAAGAATCCAATGTTCTATTTTTCCGTTGAGAAAAGTATCAAGCGACTATTATATGTAATTGTTTCAACGTTTAATTTCTATCGGAAATTTAAAAAGTATCCACCGTTATAAGCACAAAAGCGCAAGCGCCCGTTTAGCGACGTACGGACTGGACTGAACCGTAGGAGATAAAGGAAACATGCCCCTTCGCTTTAGGGGTAGCCGACGTTGGCGAAGCCTGCTTTTAGTCGGCCTTCCTTAATACCAGGAATCGATGTTGACTTTCACCACAAGGGTATAAGTGCGACTAAGCCTCATGTGTAACCAATCGGCAAGTCTTCTTTATCGTACGGAGGTGAGGGAAGTCTCGCTAGGAGCACGGGCGCTGGAGCTGGACGTGGCTTCTCTTATCACGTGAATAATAACTGGAAATCTTTTATGCATTCCTATTTTATAGTAAAAGCATCGCCCTTATATATGGACGATGCTTTTTTATTATTTATATTAAGGTCTCCACTTCAGCATCTTTTCTCAGTTCCTCAACCTTAACTTGTAGCTGTTCACTTTGCTTTTGACTATAGATTGCAGATTCGATTCTTTCTTTAATCTCTGCTAACTCCTCAATTTCTTCGTTCTGTTCTTTTAGCTTATCATAATATTCCTGGATTTCTTCGTCCGTTACTTCGATTTCAAATTGATTATCCATGTATTGCACGGTAATTAAATCATTTATTAGCTGATCTTTAAAGTCTTCCTCATTCATTTGAAACTGTTCTAACATATTATTGAATTGCTCTTCACCAGTTTCTTTTTTGATTGCTTCTAATTCCGTTTGCGCTTCCTCTTCTGTAACTTCGATGCCCTTATCCGCTGCATCTTGTCTTATTAGCTCCTCATCAACTAGAAGTGTAATCGTTTGTTCCTTAATAAAATCTAAGTCGGAAACATCCTGTCCATAATTATGCAGCATCGTTTTCACGCGTGTGTAAACAGAATTATAATCGTCACCCTTAATCTCGTTACCATTAACTGAAACCACCGAAGTATCCTCAGCCACACGTTCTTTATTATCAAAAGTCAGTTCCTTTTTTTGCTGTTCCGATGTTGCATCCTCTGGTGTACTTTCCTGTTTATCTGCAGTTCCATCACTGCATGCTGCCGCAAGTAAAGCAATACTTAGCATAAGAGCTAATGTAATATATTTCCTCATTAAAACTTCCCTCATTTCATGATTCTTCTCTTATACAAACATAAATGAATACCGAATTTCAAGTTTAGCATCGGAAAATCTGCTTCGGCGATTACTTAATTCAGCTGGAATTAGTGTTGGTATCTATAGTGCTTTCATTGTTTATCTAAAACACTTGTCAGATATCAGCATAATCATTATCATCTCTAATACACTTTTTGCAGCGTGTTCAGTTCATATCAGCTATTTCCAGATTATATCAGCATTTCCCTTTCCAAAGCAAAAAATAACAGGCAACCCTTAAGGCAACCTGTCATTTTTTCATATTAATTCAAGCTATCATCAATATCCTGAATCATTTGAGCCACTGAAACCAGTCCGCCGCCAGACAGGTACCAATATTCAGGATTTAAATAAACAATTTTATCATTTTTATATGCTTTTGTATTCTCAACCAATTCATTCTCTACTAATTGTGGTGCAGCTGTTTCGCCACCAACAGCAGCTGCGCGGTCAACGACATATAGAATATCTGGATCTTGTTCAACAACATATTCAAACGTAACGTTCATTCCGTGTGTAGATGCTTCAATATTTTCGTCTGCTTGAGCTACTCCAAGTACATCATGGATAATCCCAAATCGTGAATTTGCACCGTATGCACTAATCTTATCATCATTTGCTAAAATAATAAGTCCCTTTTCAGCAGAAGCTGTAGCTTTCTCATTAACTGCTGCAATTGATTCTTCGATCGTTGCAATTTCTGCATCAATTTCTTCTTGCTTATCAAAAATATCACCGATGATAGCCATATTTTCTTTAAATGAATCCATGTATCTTGTTGTATCTACACCAAGATGAATTGTTGGTGCAATTTTACTAAACTCATCATACATATCCGCTTGACGACCCGAGATGATGATTAGTCCTGGGTCAATTCCTGAGATTGCTTCAAGGTCTGGCTCTTTTAAACTACCGATATTTGTATAATCTTCACCAGCGTACTTTTCTAAATAAGTTGGTACTGTTCCTGCTTGAGCAATACCTGCTACGTCAATTCCTAATTTATCAAGAGTGTCTAAGATTCCAAAGTCGAATACGACAATGTTTTCTGGATTTACCGGTACATCAGTTTCACCAAGTTCGTGCTTAACTGTCACAGTATCTGAAGATTCTTCAGTACTTGGTGTTTCATTACCTGTACTTGTATCTTGTTCGCCTTCCTCAGCAGAACCACAGGCAGCAATAATAAATAGCAGTAAACTCGTAATAAGTAATAGTCCTAATTTCTTCATTTCTTTCTCTCCTTTTTAAGTAAAAATTTATTATTAACAATAACCATTGACGTATGAATACTTATGAATAAATTGGAGAAAACATCCATCCTCAAAGTAGAGAAAGTCATTAATTCGCAGCAAATGAGCTGATTTATTAAGAACGTATACATGCCGAGCGCTCGAGACATGTATCCTTATAAAGTCATATTATGAAACAAATCCATTTACCTAATCTCAAATGTAAGGTATGATAAGAATTGAGGGTTCCTTTATAGTGGATTGTTCATATTTTATGAGCTTCCATTATAAGGGGATTTTTTTTCCTTCTCTTAGAAAACTTGACTGTCGCCAAGCCTTTTGCGACAGTCTTAGTTGCACTTGTAGTGAGAAAGTTTTTTTACTTTCTTATCTACCAGGAAAATGAATGCTCCCCTTCTATCCATTTTCTTCATCCATCAACCGTTATTAGAAATAAACACAAATACGTTGATTATCAATTTCTTTGATCTCGATGTCCATGTCATAGATTTCTTTTAATACACATTTATCTATCACATCACATGTTCGACCTTCTTTTACAATCTTGCCATCCTTAAGTGCAACAATGTTATCTGAATAGCAAGATGCGAAATTGATATCATGAATAACGATAACAATGGTTTTACCCATCTCATCTACTAATTTCCTTAGAGTCTTCATGATTGATACAGAATGACGCATATCCAGGTTGTTTAGTGGTTCATCAAGTAGAATATACTCCGTATCCTGAGCAATAACCATTGCAATATGTGCTCGCTGGCGCTGACCGCCACTTAATTCATCTAAGTATTTATCTTGCATATCGCGAAGCTCCATATAATCAATTGCTTCTTCGATCTTAGCTACATCTTCCTTTGATAATCTTCCTTGTGAATACGGAAAACGACCAAATGAGACAAGTTCGCGAACCGTCAGCTTCAAATTAATTTGATTCGATTGTTTTAAGATAGAAATTTTCTTAGCAAGCTCATTATTCTTCACGCTAAGAATGTCCATGCCATCAATTGAAATTTGCCCTTCATCTCTTACAATTAAGCGACTAATCATAGAAATTAACGTACTTTTTCCAGCACCATTCGGCCCAATAAACGATGTGATTTTTCCTCTTTCAATTTCCAGAGAAACATCCTCAATAACAGGTTTATTTTGATACGATTTAAATACATTTTTTATATTTACCACGATTTATTCTCCTTTAGTAAAAGAAATATAAAGTAAATTCCACCAATAAGGTTAATAATAACGCTAATTGTTGTGCTGAACGTAAATATCTTTTCCACGATAAATTGTCCACCAAGTAATGCAATAATACTTATTAAAACAGCAGCAAGTAATATGTATGCATGCCGGTATGTCTTCATCAATTCATATGCCAAATTTACTACAAGTAACCCCAGAAAAGTAATTGGGCCAATCAACGCTGTTGAAACGGAAATCAGTACTGCAACAATAATTAACAGTCGTTTGACGATCCGATCATATGGAACGCCTAAATTAATTGCTTGATCCTTCCCTAATGCCATGACATCTAAATATTTGTAGTACGGGATAAAGAAGATTATTGTGACGACAATTAAGATAATCGAGACACCGACAAGTTCGGAGTTTACGTTATTAATACTTGCAAACATCTTATCTTGCACAATCGTAAATTCATTAGGGTCAATCAATACTTGCATAAAAGATGAAAAACTATTGAAGAATGTTCCTAGAATCATCCCAATTAATAGTAAGAAATAGATACTCTTATTCTCACCTTTAAATAAGAAGTGATAGAGAATCAATGTAAATAATATCATCAACCCAACTGAGACCAGGAAGTTTGTATTGCCGCTCATCATTGCAAGTGTATGTGAACCAAATACGAAGACAATTACGGTTTGAATCAATAAATAAAGGGAATCAAGTCCTAATATACTAGGTGTTAAGATTCGATTATTTGTAACCGTCATGAACAATGTTGTCGCAAAGGCGATTGCTCCGCCAGTCAAGATAATGGTAACTACCTTTGTAATTCTTCTGGGTAATATATAATCGATGTTTCCACTTAAATCATAGAAAATGTATAACAATGCTAGTAATAATGCGATACCGGCTAAAATGATTATTTTTCTCTTATATGCCATACTTTCTTCTCCTTATCAATAGATAGATGAAGATTGCACTACCTATTACCCCAACGGTTAAACTAATTGGAATTTCATAAGGATAAATGATAATTCTGCCGATAATATCGCAAACAAGTACAAATACCGCACCTAGCAATGCTGTATGTATTAATGTTTTCTTCAAGTTATCACCTAAATAAATGGTTACGATATTCGGTACGATTAACCCTAAGAAAGGAATAACACCAACCGAAAGTATAACGGAGGCTGTAACAAGTGCACTGATAATCAAGCCGATATTTACGACTTGCCGATAATTTAATCCTAGGTTTTTTGAGAAATCCTCACCCATACCCGCAATCGTAAACTTATTTGCGAATAGATAGGCGATAATTAGAACCGGGATACTAACAAACATTAATTCATAATTTCCACTCATGATCATTGAAAAGTCGCCCTGCATAAAGGAAGACATATTCTGAATAAGATCATTCTGATATGCGATAAATGTAGAGATAGAGCTAATGATATTACCAAACATTAATCCGACAAGTGGAATAAATACAGCATCCTTGAACTTTATTTTTTCTAATATCTTCATAAAGATAACCGTACCTAAAAGCGCAAAGACAAACGATACTGACATTTTTTGCAATGGTGTAGCCGATGTAAAAATCATCAATGAGATAAGTACTCCAAGTCTCGCTGCATCCATTGTTCCCGCGGTTGTAGGCGATACAAAGCGATTTCTGCTCAGCTGCTGCATAATTAAGCCAACAATACTCATACTCATTCCAGCGATGACAATGCTGATTAACCTTGGTACTCTACTAACCATTAAAATCTGTATTTGTTCATCTGTTAAGCTAAATAAATCGAGTAACGCAACATCAGAAACACCTATAAAAATAGACGTTACAGAAAGAACAATAAGTGCTAATACTAAATACCATATCTTCATAGACTGCCCTTCTCTTCAAAACTGATCTAGCGATATATTACAATCTCAAGATTAGCCTTTATCCAACTAATATGTTTATTTGTACGTATAATAACGTAATAATAATTATTAACTTCTAATGAATCTAAATAAGAATGATATTCATTATCAATTAGATTCTTAATTATAGTATATCAGAAATCTGGGTATCGTCAATATAAAGAAATCATTATTATAAATATTTAATCCGCTTACAAAAGTAAGCCAAATCAAAAAAACTAACCCATCGCAATATATCGCAACAAGTTAGTCCCACTTTCCTTATGATTCTTTAACGTCGCAGCCTTCATCAGTACAATAAGAAGTTTCCGTTTTCTTCGGATTCAATGATTGCAATACTTGCTCTTTATTTTCCTCTTCCCATACTTTTTCAAGTACTTCAGAAAATACCTCTGCAGGTTGAGCACCTGACACAGCATATTTCTCATTGAAGACGAAAAACGGCACACCCTGCACTCCAATTTGACGTGCTACTGTAATGTCATTTTGGACAGCCTTCATATAATCATTTGATTGAAGAATCTCTTTAACCTCTTCTTTATTTAAACCAACCTCAGCGGCTAGTTCGATTAATGTATCATGATCGCTCATTAGTCTAGACTCTGTAAAATAGGCATGCAAAAATCTTTCTGTTATTTCTTTTCCCTTTCCAAGCTTCGTTGCATATTTAGCAACGCGGTGGGCATCGAAGGTATTTGCATATTGCATCGTATCAAAATTATAAGTTAATCCTTCTGCAGCCGCTTGCTGCCCAACTTGGTTATTCATTACCTTTACCTGATCCAGTGGAATACCTTTTAATTCAGAGAAAGTTTCGTAAAAATCTTTCCCAGGAATATGTTTTGCCGTTGGGTCAAGCTGATAGCTTTTATATTCGACAGTTATGTCATCACTATGTTCAAACTGTTGCATTGCATTTTCTAATCTGCGTTTTCCAATATAACAAAATGGGCAAACAAAATCAGACCATACCTCGATCTTCATATATTACACACTCCTTTTCTAAATGCTATTGTAGCACAGCATTTCTTTTGACAAAAATTATGTGCTTGCTCGTTGCACTTACATTTTATCATATGATAAATCAAGGTAATCATGTAAAAAACAGCTAAAGCAATCTGCTTTAGCTGTTTTCATCTAATAATGATTGGCCCATGATGCTCACTCGATTCGTATTCTTCAATTCCTCGAGGTTTTTCACACCAATACCAAACATCGTCATTTTCAATTCTAACTCAATTTGCTCCATTGTTTCGATAACTGATTCTGCTGATTCTGTTGCAGCCTTCAGTAAGTGACGTGCGAAGCCAATCATGTCCGCGCCAATCGTTATTGCTTTAGCCGCTTCGACACCATTTTTCATCCCACCGCTGGCAACAAGTGGTACTTCAGGTAATTTACTTCTAACAGATACGAGACAATCCTTCGTTGGTATTCCCCAATTATTAAATGCTTCTGCTGCTGCTTTTCTTAATGGAGTTCTTGAACGCAGCTTTTCAACCTGACTCCAAGACGTTCCACCTGCACCTGCAACATCAATATATGAAATTCCTGCATTATATAATTTTTCTGCAACGGTACCATCAATACCAAAACCTACTTCTTTCACACCGACTGGTACTTCAAGCGTCTTACAAACTTGCTCTATTTTCGGCAAGAGACTTTCAAAGTTCAAATCTCCACCATCTTGAACGACTTCCTGTAGGCTATTCAAATGTAGTACAATCGAATCTGCACTTGTTTTGTCTATGATGCGCTGACATTCTTCAGCACCATAACCATAATTTAATTGAACAGCACCGAGGTTTACGATTAATGGTGTATTTGGTGCTTGCTCACGAATTAAGAAAGATTCTTTATATGCATCACTCTCAAGAAATGCTCGTGTTGAACCAATTGCAAGAGCCCATCCCTTCTCTTCGGCAGCTATTGCTAGGTTTTGATTAATCGTAACAGCTAAATCAGATCCGCCTGTCATTGAGCTTACTAAAAAAGGAGCCCTTAACGCTCTATTTAAAAAGCTTGTCTTAATTTCGATGTCATCAAAATTAATCTCTGGTAATGCATTATGTATAAAATGGATCCCTTCAAGACCCGTTGATTTATTTACACCTTCAACTTTTCCAGTTAAACAGAGACGAATATGCTCCGTTTTTCGTTGATTGATTCCCTTTTCCATATAAGGTACCTCACTTTACTAAAATAATCCACATTTAATAGTGTACTTGTTTCCCAATCAAAATAAAAGGAAATCGAGTTAATTAGATCGTGGATCCTTCTTGGGAAAAATTGTATAACTGAAACTAATCAGGAAATCAGCAGCCAATACGATTGACCATAGACGAAGTGTACCGTATAATGCTTCCGTCTGCTCTCGATTGTTGATAAAGAAAATAATTCCTGCTAAAAAAGCACTGCCAATACACCATGCCAGTAAATGCCGATACCATCCGGAACGTTCAGACTTCGCATATTCTTTCCCGTATTTCTTTCTCTTCACTGGCTTCTCACCGTTTGCAAATCTAGCTGCAAAATGTTCGTCTGCCCATTTAATCATCTGGTGGCCAAATGCAATACTAACCCCGATATAAATCGCTGCTATTCCATGTACCGTAGTCGCAATCGCCCCGTTTTTCAAATCAATCACAGTTACAATTAATAGGAGCAAATCTACAAGTGGTGTACAAATCAATAATAATGCTCCAAGTTTTTTCATTTTAAAGATATACCTAGCAACTAGACCAGCTATTACGAGTACCCAGAACAAAATTTCACAAGCGATAATCACATAACCGACCATTTCACTTCCCCTTTGCAAATGGATTTCCTCTAAAGATAATGTAGCATAATACTTTTATATAATACAGCCGTGTTATACTAAGAGTATGCCAATAATAATTAACCATGAATAAAGAAAAATACAAATCGCTTAAGCAACATGGAAGGTCATCATTCGTGATGAATTTAAACATGCTTCTGTACGCTAAAGAAGCCAGGCTTTCTGTAGGAGTCCTACTCCACTATTTCACAACACAATTGGAATTATTTTATCCTTTCTTAACTACTAAATAAAGGAGAAAATTTATGATAGAGAAAGCAAAAGCATTTGCAGCAAAAGCACACGAAGGCCAAGTGAGAAAAAATTCTGATGTTCCTTATATCACCCATCCGATTCGAGTTGCCGAGAGATTACAGAAATCCGGATTTAGAGAAGCATTAATCTGTGCTGGCTATCTCCATGATGTCGTGGAAGATACACTAGTTGAAATTGAGGATATTGAAAGGGAATTCGGGAAAGAAGTGGCAGAGCTCGTTGCTGCTCACACGGAAGATAAATCAGAATCCTGGCAGGAACGTAAACAGCATACAATTGATACGGTTAAAAGTGCTGAAAAGGAAATAAAATATTTAATTGTTGCGGATAAACTCGATAATCTGCTTGGTCTCGAACAGGATCTTAAAAAACAGGGAGATATCGTTTGGAATAACTTCAATGCCGGGATTGACAAGCAGAAATGGTATAACGAGTCGATTGCGGAGAATATGTATACTGGGTTGGATGAGGAGGATATTCCTGAATATTTTAGAAAATATGAACTTGCTGTGCAGCGTGTTTTTCGGTAATAACTACATTCCTGTGAACAACTCATTAATATAAATAGTAAGATTAGGAATAGTTTGGATTGATTGTTTCATTTTATGTTTGTACCTCCAGTAGCTATTACCCTACTTTGAAACATGTTATTGTATTGGACAATTAACCATAGCGTACTAAAAAAGAGAAGCAAATTATTTACTACTTGCTTCTCTTTTTCTCTAATCATAAACCGACTCGGCGTATCAGCCACGACGCTTATATTTACTTTTCAAATCCTTAGAAACCTGCTTCCATTTGTTTCTTTCTTCCTGCTGTGCCTTCTGATCCTGCTTTCTTTTCTCATATGCGAGTTCGCGCTGGAGCTTCAAATAATTGTGAAAGCGTCCTTCAGGCAGCTCTCCATTTTCTAAGGCTTCTCTTACAGCGCAGCCTGGCTCTGACTCATGTCTGCAATTTGCAAATCGGCAATTCACTGCTAATCCTTCTACATCTTGGAATGTCGCATCGATTGCTGACTCGCCCTCCCATAATTGCAGCTCCCTCATTCCGGGTGTATCAATCATGAGTGCTCCATTTGGCAGCATGAACATTTCCCGATGTGTCGTCGTATGGCGTCCCTTACTGTCAGATTCACGAATACCCTTCGTATCTTGCACCTCTTTTTCAAGCAATGTATTCACTAAGGTTGACTTCCCTACACCCGAAGATCCGAGCAGCGCCGCTGTCCGACCAGCCGGCAAGAGCTCCAGTAACTCCTCGATACCGTCCTTCGTTAAACTGCTGACCGCTATTATGGGGATTCCAATGGCAACTGATTCCACTTCAGCAATCGCAGTCTCAACTTCTTCTTGAGAGCATTCATCCTTCTTTGTCAGAACAATGACAGGTGAAGCACCACTTTCGTATGCCGCTAGCACATAACGTTCGATTCGTCTCATATTCAAATCATGGTTTAGCGAATTGACGATAAATATCGTATCAATATTCGTCGCGACGATTTGCGCCTCTGTTCTTAGACCTGCTGCCTGTCTGACAAACTGACTCTTCCGTGGCAGTACCTGCTTAATAACGGCCTTCTGTTCATCAGTTAGCTTTTGTACCTCTATCCAATCTCCAACTGCTGGAAAATCGAGTGCTGTGGCTGCATCATTAAGGAATTTACCACTAAGATGTGCTAAATATTCGATTTCCCCGTCAGATATACGATAGCTGTTTTTCTGTACGGTGATTACACGGGCAATAAACTCCGTGTTTATTGCTGTATTCGAGCTTTCCCAACCAAGTTTAATAAGATTATTCAATTTTACTTTCCTCCTGTTTTTATGGAGGAAAAGTCACCTAAACCGACTGTTCCTCCATTTTTCCGCTAGTGTATTTGATTTCGATTGTTAAAATTTGAGTTTCAATCATACTGCATCACACCTTTCTAAATGGATGAACCTATTTTTTACTAGTTTACTACAAAACAGAGTAATTGTGCGAATTATTTCATAAAAAAGGTTGTCATCTTGGTTAATATAAAATGCTGCATCATCTAGGACGACTATTCCTTCTGGCCAGTCGCTGCGAAAATACACTACGCTTTCCGCGGGGAGCTGGAGTCTTCGTGTATTTCCTTCGCTGGGGTGGTGCATTATATATAATTTGTAAACCCTTTTCAAAAAGAATTACATTTTTCACTCTTACAGCGATTGATTGCAGAGAAGGACAGGAAGTTAGACTAAAAGGGAAAAATCAGCGGCTAAGAATCTAGCTGAAGTGGTGTTGCAGGAATGAGCTTTCTTCGCCCAGATTGCATCATTCTCACTATTTATATATAAAGCAATAACCCATAGAAAATCGCCATAAAAAAATCAGATGTGCATATTTACACATCTGATTCCCTATTAATTATCGATTATTATTTTCATTTGGTGCTTTATTTATACGGATGTTGCGATCTAGTGTTGCGAGTTTCTTCATGTCTGCTTCACTTAGCTCGAAGCCGAATACATCGATATTTTCCTCGATTCTTGAAGGTGTGACAGATTTGGGAATGACGACAACGCCTGTTTGCAAATGCCAGCGAAGAATGACTTGTGCAGGCGTCTTCCTGTATTGTTCAGCTAATTCTCTCACAACGTCGTCTTCCAGGACATCTCTTCCATTCATTAACGGACTATATGCTTCAACTAGAATTCCATGTTTTTGACAGAATTCCTTTAATTCTTTTTGCTGTAAGTATGGATGACATTCCACTTGGTTAATCGCTGGAACGATTTCGCATTCATTTAAAATACGCTCTAGATGCTCGATAGCAAAGTTACAAACACCAATTGCCTTTACACGCCCATCTTTATAGAGCTTTTCCAGCGCCTTATACGTTTCCACATATTCATCAAATTTAGGAGTTGGCCAGTGGATTAGGTATAGATCCACATAATCCAGCCCGAGTCTTTCTAAACTTGCATCAAATGCTTTTAATGTATTTTCATAGCCATGGTCTGCATTCCAAACTTTAGTTGTAATAAAAAGTTCTTCTCTAGGAATATTGCTATTCGCAATTGCTCTGCCAACGCCTGCTTCGTTTCCGTAAACCTTCGCTGTATCGATGGAACGATAGCCAGATTCAAATGCCTTTTCTACTGCTGCAGTTGCTTCTTCGTCGGGTACCTGCCAGACGCCAAAACCTAATTGTGGCATCTCTAGACCATTGTTTAGTGTAATGTTTTGCATATTATCGCATCCTCTCTAACCGTATTGGTTTTAGTTTATCATATTTCTTTAAAATTGCGACTCCTTCCATTTATTTCTTGCAAATGTGAAGTTCCCTTCATATCTAGTTAGTGTCTGATTTGCAAGTAAATATGTGATTGGAAAAAGTCGATCCAAGAAATACCTGTCGTGTGAAACAGCGATGATCGTTCCATCAAATAAATTAAGTGCCTCCTCTAATACTTCCTTCGACTCAATATCCAAATGGTTTGTTGGTTCATCTAAGATTAAGAGATTATGATTTTGATGAACAAGTTCTGCTAATCTTAGGCGCATTTTCTCTCCACCACTTAGATCTTTCACTTTTTGAAACACAGTTTTACCATAGAATAGGAATTTTGCTAATATTGCCCTAGCTTCCCCTTCTGCAACATGCACATGGTCACGGAACTCCTCTAAAATTGTTTGATCGCTATTAAGCTCCAATACATGCTGGGAAAGAAAACCAACCGATAAATTGCTGCCTATTTTAACCGCTCCACTATCCGCGTATTCTTTTCCCAAGATAATGTTTAATAGACTTGATTTCCCTGTTCCATTTCCTCCAATAATCGCAATCCTTTCCTGGAAACGAACATGCATATTCACCGAATCGAATAGCTTTTTATCTGCAAATTGCTTGCGAACATTTTCGAATATGACAACATCCCTACCACTTCGATTGTTAATCTGAAAGTCGAGACTAATCTTTTTCTGTTCTAATATTGGCCGCTTAAGCACTTCGATTCTCTCAAGTGCTTTTTCCATGCTTTTTGCCCGCCGATGCAGCCCGTCATTTGGTGGATTGGCCTGATTTGCCCATTCCTTCAATCGCTTGATTGTTTCTTTCATTTTCTTTATTTTTTTTTGCTGATCCTGGTAATGCTGAAATTCCTGAAGCAAACGCGTTTCCCTCTCAATTACATAGTTTGAGTAATTTGTCTGATAGGTAATTAATTCTCCCTGATCGATTTCCAGAATAGACGTAACTGTTTCATCTAAAAAATATCGATCATGGGATACGATAATGACGGTTCCAGCGTACTGCTTGATAAATTCAGTCAGCCATTCAATTGCCAGAAAATCCAAATGATTTGTTGGTTCATCAAGTAGTAATAAATCCGGTGCTGAAAGCAGCAGCCTAGCCAATCCGATCTTTGTTCTTTCACCACCGCTCAAGGTTCTCCATTCCTTATTCGCTAAATCCTCAATCTGAAGACCAGCCATAATTCTCCTCACCTGTGCATCCACTTCATAGCCGCCATCTTCTTGGAATTTCTCTTGTAAATCTCCATATTTTTCTATATAGCTTGTTAATCGATCTGGATTTGTTTCAGTACTCATTTTTTCCTCTAATTCCATCATCTTAGCTCGTAATTTATTTAAATCAGAAAAGACATTATAGAGAAGTGTCACAGATTTAGTTTCTCCATCAATTTCAGGACTCTGTTCCAATAACCCAATCGTTAGCCCCTTTTTCCAAGTAATTACTCCCAATGCAGGCTCTGTTTTTCTGGCGATTAAATGCAATAATGTCGTCTTTCCTTCGCCATTTCTGCCAATTAATCCAATCCGGTTTCCTTGTTTAATTTCACATGTCATTTCACTGAATATCGTATTTGCTCCGTACGTTTGTGTAACATTATTTAAACTGCAAATGATCATTTTCTCTTCCTCCGATATAGAAGAGACACTGTTTTATGCATATCAAAAAGACGTCAGGAAGTGAACCTCCTAACGTCTTTATTCCGACCGCAGGCAGATGTCTCTCACTGGTATTTTTACTGCTCTATTGTTCTGAAAAAGGACAGACTAATCCCGTTGAACAAAAATGCAGCAAAAATAGCATAGCGAATACATAGGTACTCTCTAAGTTTCACTACACCACTACCAGCAAATTCCATCTTACCCACCTCCTTTAAATATACATCTTAATATTATGATAAATATAATTATGATGTCAATAGTTATTTTATAACAGGAAAAAATACTTAACATTAACTTAACAATTCTAATTTTAAGGACGATATAAAATAAAGCTACATTTTGTATTATTCTAGTTAAATAAGTTTCATAGGTAATCTGGGGGGAATATTATGAAAAACAAACAGAGAAAACAAAAAGATAAAAAGAAAAGCAGATTCACATGGAAAGATATTAGAATTGGTCAAAAGTATTTATTCGCATTTTTCACGACAGTAGGACTAATTATTATCGCTAGCTTTATCGTCTTCCTGCAATTAAATAAAACAGAAGATAACATTAAGGCAATGGAAAAACAAAATGAATGGGTAAATGAAATGACACAGCTGTCCTCACTCATCCAATTGCAAGATTTTCAAATTGCAGAATATTTATTAACACAGGAAGAACAGTATATTGATACATATAATGCATACACAGAACAAATCAATACTATAATCGCGGATTTGACACCAGCATTAACGACAAAGGAACAGAAAGAAACATTTAATACAATTCAAGATAATATTAATGGGATAAAGGATACCTTTCTGAATAAAATGGTTCCTGCAGTGGAAGAGGATTTAGTTGTATATGCTACCTCACTACGAAGCTATTCATCAAAATATCGAAATGAAATTCTTGAACAAGTAGAACATTTAACAAACGATGTTAAGAAGGAACAGGAAGAACTAGTTAAAACATCTACAAATAATATCAATAGCAGCATGCTCATTTTGTTTATTGCTATTTTTACCGTAGTGGTAATTGGAACAATACTAATGCTATTTGTTAGTCGAAAGATTGCAGTCGGACTATCAAACTTAGTGAAACTAACGAAAGAAGTAGCAGATGGGAATCTGCAAGTTGACTCAATTGACTATGACGGTAAAGATGAGATTGGCCAATTAGCAGCCACTGTTAATCAAATGAAGGACAGCCTTAAACACATTTTAACTAACATAGCAAATGTAGCAAATTCCGTTTCAACGAGAAGTGAGAATTTAACACAATCTGCAAAAGAAGTAAAAGAAGGAAACATTCAGATTGCTAGGACAATGGAGGAGCTATCTGCTGGTGCAGAAACACAGGCAAATGGTGCATCGGATTTAGCAGAAAATATGTCTGATTTTGTAAAGCGTGTATTATTATCAGAACAAAGCGGCAATGAAATTGCAGCAAGTTCATTCGATATTTTATCCTTAACAAGTAATGGCACCACGCTTATGAATAACTCGGTTTCACAGATGAAACAAATCGATACCATCGTTTCCGACGCTGTTGAAAAGGTTAAGAATTTAGATAAACAATCTGCAGAGATTTCGAAGCTGGTGACTGTCATTCGTGATATTGCAGACCAAACCAATTTACTATCATTGAATGCGGCGATTGAGGCGGCGAGGGCTGGAGAGCATGGTAAAGGCTTTGCTGTTGTTGCTGACGAAGTGAGAAAGCTCGCGGATCAAGTAGCCTCTTCTGTAGAAGGAATTAAAACAATTGTTACAGCAATTCAAACGGAAACTGTTCAAGTTGTCAACACATTAAGTGCTGGCTATCACGAGGTTCAAGAAGGAACAACCCAAATTGAAGCAACAGGAAAAAGCTTTGCATCCATTAATGCTGCGGTTTCCGATATGGCTACAAAAATTGATGCCATATCAAACAACCTAAATGAAATCACAACTACAAGCAGTAATATGAATAATGTTATAGAAGATATCGCTTCTGTCTCAGAAGAATCAGCTGCTGGAGTGGAACAGGTTGCTGCTTCCACACAACAATCTGCTAGTTCTATGGAAGAAGTTTCACACAATGCGGACGAGTTAGCAGATCTAGCAGAACAAATGAACTATGAAATAAATCTGTTTAGACTTTAGTTTTAAAGTGATTTGAATAGGTTGTCATCAAGACTTTAGGTGACACCCTGAGTGCACTTTAATGTTAAGAAAGCTATAATACTTTACTTATCTACTTAAAAAGCTCAGAATTTCTGAGCTTTTTTATTCCATTATTTATTTTCCTCATAATGAACGATTGATGTAAAGTGTGACGTTAGGATGATGGATGCTTACAGGCTAATCGCTTGGAAAATACACTGCGCAAACCTTAGAGGAGCTGGTGAGCCTAACTCTATTTGTAGTAGATCTTTAAATTATCCCAATTAGATTTCCAATTCTTTTTACTTATTCTTTCTTGGTAAATTTCCAAGCGTTTCTCAGTTTCTGGGAGTTGGTTTCACTTCTAAATTGATTAGATCATTAATTCCAAATGGAGCTGTTAAAATAACATGGTTTTCTTCAGCCAACTTTACACCTAAAGCTGTTGCAGTTTCTGGGAACTTTGAGATAGCATCAACAGAAGAACGATAAGGAGGGACATTATTTCTAAGGTGCATTCTGGCTTCATTCTTCACCGACCAAGGAATATCCGGTCTAAGCGCTAATAATTTCTGTTCGAGCTTCTTTTCTTCTAATTCATCGATATTTGTTGGGTCAAAATAAATGACATCAATATCGAGAAGGGGGGTTCTATCTTTAAAATTATGTAAAGCATCCCATATCTTTGATCTTATAAATCCAGCACAAATCCACCAATCAGACAAATTCAATGACTTGGCACTATCTAATATTTCCATCATCCATTGATCTTCTTTAATAAGTCTAACAATTGTTTTTTCATTTAACACAATAAAGTAACTCCTTACGATCGAACCCCTATATTAGATATTCTTTTATTTCTGATACTATAAGACTTAAGCCTTCTGAATTTCCAACCATTCATCTTCTAAAATGCTCATTTCCCATAAACTCCAGTATTCATCACCATTTTTCCTTGAATCTCTATGCAACCCCTCTTTTATGAATCCTGCTTTTTCGTAACAAGCGATGGCAGAAACATTTAAATCAAAAACTCCGAGACTAACTCGATGTAATTGAAGCCCCTTAAATGCAATATTAAGGAGTTCCTTAATCATTTGCTGACCTATTCCCTTACCTCTTGTATCTTTATTACCTACTAATACTTTTCCTACTCTTGCAGATTTGTTTTTTCTATCAATTCTTCCAAGAGAGATATGTCCAATAGCATCCCCTGATTCCTTTTCAAAAACTTTATAAATCAACGTTGCTGAGTTATCACTATTGGCATTTTCAATGTATTTTTCTAGTTGTTTTTCATCCAAAGGGTAAACAAACTCAGGTCCACCCCATTGAAGCAGGAACTCAGGTGAATGAATCCAATTGATAAGTTGCTTGAAGTCCGACGGTTCAAAATATGTTAGTTCAACCATACTATCCTGCACCACTCCCTCTAATTCATTTTCAAACACTATAATCCTCATCAAGATGAACTTGCTCAAAGTGTTCCACTGTTGGAAATGGGTCATAATATTTATGTAATTGTTTTTTCCATTCTTGATATTCTTCTGATTGTCTAAACCCTACTGTATGGTCCTCTAATGTTTCCCATTTAACTAACAGTAGATATTTCCCTTCCGATTCTATACAGCGTTGTAATTCGTGTGAAACATAACCTGTCATTGATGAAATAATTTCTGATGCTTCACGAAACGCTTCCTCATATTCAGCTCCCATACCTTTCTTAACATGTAGCATAACAGCTTCCAATATCATTTCATTATCCCCTTTTTAAGTAACCTGCCAGAAACAATTGGCTGGTTCAGTTAGATACCAATAAAGAAAATTATAGAGAAACATATTTTTTAAAATAATCAGTTTAAGTGATTATACAAAAAAAGGTACAGATCGTATTAATTTGCACCTTTTATAGTATTTTAGTTAGTTGTTTCACCTCAGTAACTGAACACAGGTAAGACTCTATTCTCATTATTTTAAATCGAAGGTCCCATTTTTCACATGATCAGGATGTCTAAAACAACCCTTCGTATGATCATTTACCATTCCTGTCGCTTGCATAAATGCATAGCAAATCGTTGGTCCGACAAATTTAAAGCCGCGTTTTTTTAGATCTTTACTCATCCGCTCCGATTCTGGTGTAGACACAGGGATCTGCCTACTTTCCTCCCAATGATTGATAATTGGCTTGCCATCAACAAACTGCCAGATATACGCGTCAAATGTGCCGAATTCTGCTTGCACATTCAAGAATGCTTTTGAATTAGAGATAACGGAATTGATTTTTAGCTTATTTCTAATAATGCCTTCGTTTTGCCTTAATTCCTCTACTTTCGGCTCATCATAGTTCATAATGATTTCCGGATCAAAATTATCAAATGCTTCCCTGTAATTCTCCCTGCGTTTAAGGATTGTAATCCAGCTTAAACCTGCTTGTGCTCCTCCAAGCGAAAGCATTTCGAATAATTTATGATCGTCATGAAGAGGGACACCCCATTCCTCGTCGTGATAATCCAAATAAATTGAGTCTGTTGTAACCCACTCACATCGTTTTTGTTCCATCTTAGCTCTCATCCAATTCTATGTCTTTTTTATCAAAGGAACTCTACCCTACCGTTTATCGGGAGGCCCATTATTCATTCCATATGCTTAGAGTACCTAAAACAATCCTTTGTATGGTCATTCACCATTCCCGTCGCTTGCATAAATGCATAGCAGATCGTAGGACCGACAAATTTGAATCCCCGTTTCTTTAAATCATTACTCATTCGCTCTGACTCTTCAGTAGATGCTGGCACTTGCCCATGTTCTTCCCATTGATTAATAATTGGCCTGCCATCAACAAACTGCCAGATATACGCGTCAAATGTGCCAAATTGTGCTTTTACTTTCAAGAATGCTTTTGCATTTGTAATAACAGAATTAATTTTTAGCTTGTTTCTAATAATCCCTTCGTTTTGCCTTAACTCCTCTACTTTTGCCTCGTCATAGTTCATTATTACTTCTGGGTCAAAATTATCAAATGCTTCTCGGTAATTCTCCCTGCGTTTAAGAATTGTAATCCAACTTAAACCTGCTTGCGCTCCTTCAAGCGTAAGCATTTCGAATAATTTCCGATCGTCATGAAGAGGAACGCCCCATTCTTTATCATGATACTCCAAATAAATTGGGTCTGTTGTAACCCATGCACATCGCTTCCGTTCCATCTTAGCTTTCATCCAATTCTATGTCATTTTTGTCATAAGAGATCCAGTCACTAAAGCTTCCTGGATATAGTTTCACATTCGTATAGCCAGCAGCTTTTAATGCAAGGATATTCGGACATGCTGATACTCCTGAACCACAGGAGACAATAATTTCCTCATCTTTTGGTAAGGCAGCAAAGTGCTGCTCAAGCTCTTTCCCTTTTTTCCATACACCTTCTCCTGCAAGTACCCCTTTCCAAAAATAATTCTTCGCCCCTGGGATATGTCCTGCCTTACTATATAAAGTCTCGATTTCACCTAAGTAACGTTCTTTTGCACGGGAGTCGATTAATATAGCTGTTTGATTCTCCGTCTTTTCTTTTACTTCTTCCATCGTTACTGTTTGATCATTACGGTATTTTGGCTTAAACTTTTTCCGCTGCAATCTGGAGATTTCCTTCGTAACGTCATTTCCATCTTCAACCCAGCGCTTATATCCTCCCTCAAGGAGATAAACCTTGTCATGTCCACTATTTTCAAGCAGCCACCACAGTCTAGCAGCAAACATCCCATTTCCTTGGTCATAAATCACAACAGTTGTATTTTCATCAATCCCGATATTGCCCATTTTTGCAGTAAAAGTCTCCCTGTTTGGAAGTGGATGGGCACCGCCATGCTTCTCTGCCCTTCCGGATAAATCACGATTTAAATCTAGGTAGACCGCACCTGGAAGATGACTTTCCAAATACATTTTTCTTCCTGCATCGGGATTATCTAATTGGAATCTAACATCAACAATTACGGTATTATCAAGATTGTTCTCAAGTCTCTTCTTCAATCGTTCCACACTAATTAAATTAGACATGATTACCCCTCCAGTATTTTGCTCATATAATATTCATCTACAAATCTACCATCCATAAATAGTGAATCTTGTTTTATTCCCTCAATCTTGAAGCCTGCCTTTTCGTATAACTTTATTCCTGCAATATTTTCTGTAATAACGGTGAGTTCTAATCTATGAATTCCACTGTTTAATGCCCATTTCTCTAGTCCCTCAAATAACCGTGTACCAATACCTCTTCCCCGATTTTCCGCTGAAATACCGATTACTATGTAAGCACAATGCTTATTTTTAATCGTATTCCCGCCAATCGCAAAAAGATAACCGACCAATTTATTATCTTCAACTGATACTAGTATTTCTGAATTACTCTTCTTTGTTAATATTTCAATCATCTGCGCTTGTTTTTCTGCCGAGATCTCCCTTTCTCCTGCTCCGTAAAGCATATAGGGACTTTCTCTTTCTACTTGCCCGATCAATGCGGCTAAATCTTCTGCATCGCTTCGTAATGCTTGTCTAATCATTGCCATCATTCCAATTCATATTCATAATTTATTCGTGAAAAAGCTGGATTATCCTTCTTAATTTATTTCGTGAACCCTGCCGTGTATGATAATATACAATTATATCAAATGAAGGAGCGAATAACCTAATGAAAGAGGAACTAATTAAGCGCTTTACTACATATGCAAAAATTGATACACAATCAAATGAAGATTCGAATACAACCCCTTCTACTCCGGGACAATTTGATCTGCTTCATGTACTTGTAGAAGAATTAAAAGAAATTGGCATGGAGGATGTGGAGCTTGATGAAAACGGCTATTTAATGGCAACCCTTCCTGCAAATACAGACAAAGAAATTCCAACGATTGGCTTTTTAGCACATGTGGATACGGCAACAGATTTCACAGGGAAAAATGTCAATCCGCAAATTGTGGAAAACTTTGATGGAAATGATCTTACACTTAATGAAAAATTGAATATTGTATTATCTGCCAAGGATTTCCCAGAGCTTCCAAGCTATAAAGGGCAAACTTTAATTACTACAGATGGGACAACATTGCTCGGTGCCGATGATAAAGCAGGTATCACAGAAATTATGACAGCGATGAATTACTTAATCCAGAATCCGGAAATCGAACACGGACGTATTCGTGTCGCGTTTACTCCTGATGAGGAAATCGGCCGTGGGCCACATAAATTCGATGTGGAGCGTTTCGATGCAACTTTCGCTTACACAATGGATGGTGGTCCACTTGGAGAATTACAATACGAAAGCTTTAATGCTGCAGCAGCAAAAGTAACATTTAAAGGAAGCAGTGTTCATCCTGGAACAGCGAAGAATAAAATGATTAACGCCGGCAAGCTTGCTACAGAATTTATTGGAAAGTTCCCGGAACAAGAAGCACCAGAACATACAGAAGGACATGAAGGCTTCTACCATCTTATTTCCATTCATGGTGAAGTAGAAAAAACACAAGTATATTACATTATTCGTGATCATGACAGAGACAGCTTTGAAGCCAGAAAAGCAACATTAGAGAAATATGTCAATGAAATGAAGGGAAAATATGGGGAGGCAAATGTTGAGCTTGAATTAAGCGATCAGTACTACAACATGCGTGAAAAGATCGAGCCGGTGATGGAAATTGTCGATATTGCAAGCGAAGCAATGAAGAATTTAGACATTGAACCAATCATTGAGCCAATCCGTGGCGGCACGGATGGCTCGCAATTATCATTCATGGGACTTCCAACACCGAATATATTTGCTGGTGGAGAGAACTTCCATGGTAAATTCGAGTATGTTTCCGTTGAAACGATGGAGAAAGCTGCAAAAGTGATTGTTGAGATTTGTCGCTTGTTTGCTAAGAAATAATAATGAAAGTCCGATTCTATTTTGGAATCGGACTTATTTATTTTCACTTAATAGTGATTCTTCAATCACTTCCATCAAATCATAAGCACCACTACTTTTGTTTGATAATATAGCTAGCTTAATTTCACTTTCGGGATATACTGCAGAATGAAAACTAACCCCAGGATCATAACCCATCACATGATATTTCAATATCTCATCATCTACCTTATCAATCCAAATACCGTAACCATAATACGTATTATCTTCACTTTTAACATGAGGGGTTAACAGGATACGGTTCATCTTTTCAGATAAAAATTGATTTGAAAACAATGCTTCCCAGAAGTGAATCATGTCGGCTGCGCTGACAAAAGCACCACCATCTGGACCACCTTTTACTGGTACAGAGTAAATATTCGTTTTCCAACTTTCATCGGTTTTAATATACCCAAGAGCAGTATTTTTTGGCAATTGATCCATCGAGAAATATCCCGATTTAAGCATCCCGATTTTTTGAAAGATGTGTTTTTCAATGTAATCTGTAAATGACATTCCTGTAGCTTGTTCGATAATTAAGCCTAAAACAATATAGCCCGCATTATTATAATGAAATCTGCCACCCGGGGGGAACATCATTTCTCGATTTTGAAACATCGGCAGGAAATCTTTGACTCTATTCATCTTGTACATTGGCAAATCGTCCCAAAGCTCCTCAAAATTATCCATTACCGCTTCATCAAAATAATCAGGGATTCCTGATGTATGTGTTAATAATTGATGAATGGTAATATGCTCATCTAAGTGCGGGAAAGGAATAGCTAAACAATCCCTTAAGTATGTTTCATAAGTTAGTTTCCCACTTTCAACTAACATTAAAATCCCGACTGCAGTAAATAACTTGCACCCTGAAGCAATGCCAAATCTGGTATCTATCATATTTTTTAGTGCTTCGGATCGATTCGAGTAACCATAAGCAGATTGATGTATTATTTCCTTACTATTCTTCACTAATACTACTCCCGAGAATGAATTCCTTTCCACTAATGACTTTATTGATTCCTCTAATTTTTTGTCCATAAACTCACCCTTTCTACGACTTCAATTATCGTTCTTTCCCTTCTAATTCTTCCACACGCTCCACCAGTTTCTTTAGCTTTGATTGATTATCTAAAGCATAAATAAAACCAAGTAGACCGAGCACAAACGCAACTATGGTCACACGCGGCTCCTCCTTTTAGGCGAGAAATTATTATCTGTGTATTCTTACTATAGAATAACAGAAAGAAATCTAAACTTCGCTCTTCTTGAGAATTACTGTAATATTTTATTTCTATTGCGCTGCGAATAGAATCTATGAGAAAATAGTTACGGCTTACCCTTGCTACATTCGATTTCAGTCGAATAGATTAGTAGTATTATATTATGAGATGCATAAGGAGTTATTCATCATGTTTAAGAAAAAACGAATTACACTTTTTAGCTTGTTCATGCTATTATCCATTCTCTTTGCATGTTCAACAGAAAATACTAACGAAAATGAAGAAGACAGTGCAGAAGCACCTGCTGATGCAAATGAAAATCAAGAAGATACAGCAACAATCCCAAATGGTGAACTTCAGAAGAAAGATCAGGGAGATCAGGTCGAGTTGCTGCAAGAAAGTTTAAATGAGCTCGGTTACGATATTAGCGTTAACGGAACTTTTGATGAAGCAACAACATGGGCAGTAACAGACTTTCAATTACAGCATAAAAATCTAATGGCTTTAGGTATCTATAATGAAGAAACACAGCAAGTACTAACGGATTCACTAGCGAAGGGGGGAAAAATAGAGGCCGGGTCCGGACTTCCACTCGTTGCTGAACCAGTTTCAACTGAAACTGGTACACCGGTAATTGCAAACCCATATGATCAGCTTGCATTAATCAATAAAGAACATGCATTGCCAGCTGATTATGAGCCGGAAGATCTTGTTGTACCGAATGTCCGCTTCCCATTTACGGAAGAATTACCAAAGAAACAAATGCGTGAAGTAGCTGCACGAGCATTAGAAGACTTATTTCAAGCTGCGGACGATGCTGGGATAGAGCTATACGCTCAATCTGGTTTCCGGGGCTATGATACTCAAGTGTCACTATTCGCCAACTATGTAAGTGCTAATGGCGAGGAAGCTGCGAATAAATTCAGTGCTCGCCCAGGAGAAAGTGAGCATCAATCAGGCCTAGCAATGGATGTTACAAGTGTAGATGTGAATTACCTTTTGGATACTGACTTTGGTGATACCGAAGAAGGTAAATGGGTAAAAGATCATGCAGCAGAATTTGGATTTATTATTCGTTATCCTGAAGGAAAAGAAGAAATTACTGAGTATCAATTCGAACCATGGCACTTGCGCTATGTCGGTGAAAAAGCAGCTAAAGAAATCATGGATCAAGGAATCACGCTGGAAGAATATTTTAATGAAAATGAATAAATTATGTAGTCCTGTTCTTGCGAGAGCAGGATTTTTTATTACATATGGTCGTGGTCGTACGTAGAAAAATAGGTTGAAGTTACTTGAACAATTTTACTTTGATTTCTCATTTACTTCCTTGGCTACTAACATATCTAATGCGCGAATACGCTCTAGTGCGGTAGTTTCATCTATTTTCTTATAATGGTGATTACCGCCATTCTCTTCATCAGCTTCATCTGCCATCGCAACAACACGTTGGAGCGGATTAAGTTCAAGTTCACCCTTTGGTAAATAAGAGTCAGTATGAAGCAATATTGCAATCGCAATTTCCTTTGCGGCATGTCGGTCTTCACCTATGCGGATTAGCAGTTTATGGGCACGGCTTGCACCTTTTATTGCATGGATATCATTTTCCCTGTATAGATCATAATCCCATTCGCCATCACTATACCAAGTGTAATGACCCACATCATGCAGCAGTGCAGCCTTTGTTGCAAGATCTGGATTAACATCAAACCGTTTCGCAAAAATATACGCATACTCCGCTACTGCAATCGCATGTGCAACACCTGAACGCTTCAGATATTTCTGGGTAATCGGATGTGTGAATACTTGCTCTAACGTAACCAAATAATCGCCTCCAATTGAATTATTTTACTGAATATAGCATGTTTTCTATTTGAATGCAATAAATGTATAAAAAGCAAATCCGCACAAGACAGATGCACTTAAAATGGTTTAAGAATCATCAATACGATAATTGCTAGAAATATTAGATTTTCCAGATGTTCCATATTAAATAATTTCTTTGATAGAGGCTCATATGAATCTGGAATCTCTTCTCCTTTATGTTCTTTAAACATTAATTTGATTGGTTTAGATCTTGGAGCTAACAATACAGGACCGAATGCTAATGCAATTAAAAATAAAATTAAACTAAAATTGTACCAGCCTTGCGTGAATAAATATGTATTTAACAGCCCCATCCATAGACCTGTAATTAATAATAATAATCCCCCAATCATCGTTAATAGGTGCAAGGAGTTTCGAATGCCAAATGTATGCTTTAATTCCGTCATATTCTTCGGTTTTGGCTTCAACACAATCAAGGTCATAATCATCCCGGGTCCCATACCTAGTATTGCTGAAATCACATGAATAAATACAAGTATTTCATATAAAGACATCATCTTTCCCTCCAAACAGCTAATACTATCATACACTATTTGGATGCATGGAAGGCTGCCGTATCGCTTATATTCCTTGAATATTTAGCGCATACCAACAATTTCATGCAAGGTAATGTCTCCATCCATCGTGCATTTATAATATCGCCTTTCAGTTACCTCGACTAATGCTAACGCAGCAGAATTGTCTGCAAATACACTACTGCCTAAATCACAATTGATAAACCTCCCTGCTGGTTGGACATTACTTTGAGGATTATGTCCACGAAAAATGTATTTATGATTAGACCAGTCCGTTAATTCAAGATTATCGATTATCGATAGTTCACGATTATTCATCCATAGAATATTACGCGGCTGCCGATCCTTACCTTGGTGAATATCTATTCCGGCGTGCACATAAATTCCATATTCATCTTCATATAGAAGTGGGAGTGTTTCAAACCATGCCGCATATTCTTCTGCTATATCCCAAGCTTTTTCAGAGCCATATTTATCTTTAAAACTTTTAATTGTTTCTTCACCTCCAAATTCCATCCACATTGGCGATATCTCCTTCATAAACCAGATCATCATCTCCTCATGGTTACCGACAATAATATGAATGTTATCTGGATAGCTTCTTGACCTTTCTTTTATCCAGTGCAACACATCAGCACTTTTTAGTCCGCGATTTATCATGTCACCACCGATAATTAGTCTGTCCTTCGCTGGCTCAAAATTAACATGCTCTAATAAACTTGTAAAAGCATTAAAATTACCATGAATATCCGTCACATAAAAGGTACGCACCTTAGGAATCTCTCCCTTCATAAAACAGTACTATGATTTTCTCAAGATTATACTATTATTAACATTAGACGTAAAGAAGAAATCTACCAATTTGGTTGCGTTCTCATCTCTATTCAGCTAGAATCTAATTGAAAACTATTATCATTTAATGTATAAGGGCGGGAAGAGGGAAATGGAGTATACGAATTTAACAAAATTAATACGGGAACGACGGGCAATAAAAAAAGGTTATACAGATAAAGAAGTTACAGAGGAATTAGTAAAGGAACTATTAGACACAGCGATCTGGGCACCAACACATGGGCTTCGTGAGCCTTGGCGCTTTGTTTTTATAGGTGAAAATCAATTGTCAACTTTTGCTAAAAAAATTGCGGAAACTTATCCAGTGGAAAGACAAGAAAATCGAGAAAACTATTTAAATGAACCAAATGCAATCTTAGTTGTGATTATGGAGGATTCTAATATTCCAAAACAATCGGATGAGAACTATGGTGCTACCGCTGCAATGATTCAAAACTTCTGGCTATTGGCATGGGAAAAGCAGCTAGGTGTCGTCTGGAAGACCAATCCACATATTTATGATCCAAACGTGAAGGAAATATTAAATGTCGCCGAAAACGAAAAAATCATTGGTTTCCTGCACCTCGGATATTTTTCTGAAGAACCAATTAAAAAAGATAGAATAGCAGTTGATAATAAGTTTACTAGATTTAATGGTTAAACAAATAACACCGCATATATTAATTGCGGTGTTATTTATTATTCGACAACATTTCCCAGGAAATGACGAAATAAAAGATGGTTTTATTTCGTCATAATTGGTATCCATACCTCACTATAATAATCATCACTATTCGGATCTCCATCACTTAAATATACTTCTAGCTCTGGTCCTTCTGCATGTTCATACCCTGTCGATGGAAACCATTCAGAAAATATTCGCTCCCAGACCTTTACCATGGCCTCTGGCATCGCTCCTTTCACAGGGAAAATTGCCCAGGTTGCTTTCGGAATTTCAAGCTCCTGCCATTCATTAGGGTATGTCTCCGTTTGTTTCTCAGCGCCAATGAAATATGTCATATTCTCTTGCTGTTGATCAAAATCCGTACAAACACCAATTAATCCTAATGGTCCACAATTTTCAGCAAGTGCTTCAGAAAATCCATTGCTGTTGGATTCGTTCCAAAATGCTGTAATGTTACGATTATTTTCCCCACTTACCGTCGAGGTTTGAATCCCTTTTCCTATTACCTGAAATGCTTCTTTTTCCATGATTTTGTATTCCATTTCAACATCACCCTTTATCTGTATTTGAAACGAGAGTTTAGGAAAAGCTTTTAGCAATTGGCTCTTTTTTCGTGCTGTCGATGGACTAATGCCGTGAATTTTCCTAAAGGCTTTCGAAAAAGATTCCGGCGTTTCATACCCATATTTCAGGGCAACATCAATTACTTTAGTATTGGACTGTAAAAGCTCCTCTGCTGATTTTGTCAGTCGCCGGTTCCGAATATATTCTCCGACAGTAAACCCAGTCAGCATGTGAAACATTCGCTGATAATGAAATTTAGACATACAAGAAACCGTGGCAATCTGTTCGATGTGCAAGTCCCCATCTAAATTTTTTTCGATATAATCAATGCTATCAACCAATTGCTGAAGACTTTCCAATATGCCCTCTCCTCTCTAATGCTATCTTAACCACTTCATAGCTTTCATTCCTGTCCCATTGTGCTATTTCCTGACAGGTTGGTATGCATCTTTGATTATACATAAAAAAGTTTTTCTGTTTCATGTCTAATATTACTTAGAAAATTTGGTTGCCACCAAAGCCTTTAGGTGACAGCCTTAGTTGCACTTATTCAGAAAGAAATATCGATATACTTTCTTTACTGCTAAAAAAAGTACTTGACTTCCATTTTGAATTATCTTAATATTAGTATCAATAATTAAATTAGTAAACGGCAATGACGAAGAAGAGTAATCTAAATTAGTCACTAAAGAGAGCTGGTGGTCGGTGCAAACCAGTGTGAACACTTAGATGAATGGGCTTCTGAGCTTCCAAACCGAACGATAATTCAGTAGGCTTTGGCGAACAGGTCTCATCGTTATACGAGACGAATATTAAGCATTTCGCTTGATATTGCTAAAGTGAGCTGATTTTTTAGCTAATAAAGGTGGTACCACGGTCCCTCGTCCTTTTCGGATGTGGGGCCTTTTTGTCTTTTTATTTAAAAGTGAATAAATCTAAATCAATGATTAAGAGAAGTAAGTAATCTTGAAGCATAACAGAGAGCTGGTGTTGGTGGGAATCCAGTATGTGAATAATTACTGAATGGACTTATGAGAGGTTTTCCGAAAAATCCAACCGGATCAGTAAGAAAACACGGGGTTCCGACGTTATACGGATAGGATATCGGATGAATAATTTCCTGTATCTGAATGAGATGAAAAGAAATTCTTTTCAACAGAGGTGGCACCGCGGTCCAATCGTCCTCTATAAGCACATAACTTATGTGTTTATAGAGGACTTTTTTATTTAGAAAAAGAAGGGATGGAGAAAATGTCAATTAATGGTAACCATGAATACTCCTTCAAATCAATAAAACAGCATGCAGGCAAACTGACACCAATTGAAATTTACAGACAATTGCCTGGGAAGAAAAAATTCTTATTGGAAAGTACTTTTCAGCATCAGAAAAAAGGTAAATTCTCTTTTATTGGGGGAAACCCGTATCAAGAAATCATTGGAAATGGTCATAGAACAACAGTTATAAACCATGAGAAGGAAACAAAAGAAACAATTCAGCAGCACGGACTCAACTACGTAAAAGAACATCTCCCAAAAATTGAACTGGATTTTCCCTTTCCATTCTATGGCGGGGCAGTTGGCTATATTGGCTATGACTCTATTCGATTGCATGAGAATATCGGCGATACATTACCGGATGACCTCGACATGCCAGACATCCATCTCATGGTTTACAAGGATATCATTGTCTTTGATCACGCAGATGAGTCACTCTGTTTAATCGTTCTTCACCATGGATTAGATGCTGACAATATATTGGCCGAGCGAATCAATCTGCTGCAGAAAGCATTAAGTAGACCAACGGAACAAACAACAGCTCATCAGGAAGCAACGATTAACTTCAAAGCGGAAATTACAGAAGAAAAGTTTCTCGAAAATGTCAGTATAGCGAAGAAGCATTTGAAGCAAGGTGATGTTTTCCAAGTTGTTTTATCCCAGCGATTATCAGCAGAAATGAACGGAGATCCTCTCTTATTCTATCAAAAGCTAAGAGAGGCGAATCCATCACCATACATGTTTTACATTGATTTTGAATCATATCTCCTGCTTGGGGCTTCTCCTGAAAGTCTTGTACAAACGACAGGACGAGAAATCGTGACGAATCCAATTGCTGGAACGAGGGCACGTGGAAAATCGGAAACCGAGGATGAGGCGCTTGCAACAGAGCTACTTCAAGATGAAAAGGAAATTGCGGAACACCGTATGCTAGTTGATCTAAGCAGAAATGATCTTGGCCGCGTATGCGAGGTTGGCAGCATTACGATTCCAACCTATATGACTATAGAAAGATACCAGCATGTCATGCATATCGTTTCGGAGGTAAAAGGAGTGCTGCGCCAAGATTTATCAAGTATCGATGCTCTAATTGCTTGTTTACCAGCTGGTACGGTTTCCGGTGCACCGAAGATTCGGGCGATGCAATTAATTAATGAGTTAGAAGAAAAGAAGCGTGGCGTTTATGGTGGCGGAATTGGGTTTATCAACTTTAATCATGATATAAACATCGCACTCGCAATTCGCTCACTCGTCATTAAAGAAAATCAGGCTATTCTGCAAGCAGGGGCAGGAATTGTTTATGATTCCGTAGCCGAAATGGAATATCAAGAAACGTTAAACAAAGCAAAATCAATTATGGAGGTGAACGATTATGATCCTGCTGGTCGATAACTATGATTCATTCACTTACAACATTTACCAATATGTTGCTGATGAATTTGAGCAGGTAACTGTTGTACGAAATGACACACTAACACTACAAGAAATTGACGCGATGGATTTACAGGGAATCATCATCTCACCTGGTCCCGGCCTTCCAAATCAAGCAGGGATATGTCTAGACTTGGTTCGGGAATTTTATAAAAGCATTCCAATTCTTGGAATTTGTTTAGGACAGCAAGTCATTGCCGAGGCATTAGGAGGTGAACTTCGACTCGCAAAGGAAATTAAGCATGGAAAAACATCGCTCATTACCCATCTCAATCAAGGAATTTTAAAGGGATTGGAGAATCCAGTTGAGGTCATGCGCTATCACTCTTATGTTGTCGATGATATGAGAATCCCAGAAGAATTGGATATCATTGCCAAGTCAATTGAAGATGATGAGATTATGGCAATCGGGCATAAACAGTACCCAGTTTTCGGTGTCCAGTTTCATCCCGAGTCAATCGGAACAGCAACAGGAAAGCAACTAATTCATAACTTTTTAGCAAAAATTCGAGAGGAGAATTCCAATGAAAAATTATCTGGAAAAATTAATTAACCAAGAAAACCTTACAACAGAGGAAATGAAGGATGCAGTAAATTACTGTTTTACGGATGCAGTTACAGATTCTGAGATTGCTGCTTTTTTAACTGCCCTGCAAGTAAAAGGTGAAACTTCAGATGAAATTACAGGAATCGTTGATGTCATCCGCAATGAGTCTCTCTTTCAAGGAACCTCCATATCAGGTGCAATCGATAACTGTGGAACTGGCGGAGATCGTTCATATAGTTTTAATATCAGTACTACTTCAGCGTTTGTCCTTGCTGGTGCGGGTGTTACGGTAGCAAAACACGGTAACCGAAGTATTACAAGTAAATCCGGAAGTGCAGATGTCCTTGAACAATTAGGTGTATCCTTATCTTTTACTAAGGAGCAAATAGAAGAGCTGTTGCTAGAGAATCAGATTGCCTTCCTTTTCGCACCAAATGTACATGTAGCGTTGAAGCCTTTCACAAAGGTACGCAAGGAATTAAAAATACCAACAATCTTCAATGCAATTGGTCCATTAACGAATCCAATAAACCTTGATTCACAACTGCTTGGCGTGTATCGCCAGGAGCTAATGCCCATTCTAGCCGAAGCCTTACACAAATTAGGCAGACGACGTGCGGTAGTCGTTAATGGTGCTGGTAATGTTGATGAAGCAACACTAGCAGGAGAAAACCAGCTTATGCTCCTTGATGATGGGAAGATCACTTCGTTTACATTGCGTCCGGAAGATGTTGGTTTACCGTATTATTCAAAAGATGAAATTCGTGGTGGCAATGCAAATCAAAATGCAGAGATTCTACTAAGTGTACTGAAAGGAAAAAATGGCGCTTACTACAATACAACTATTTTAAATGCCGGAATTGGCATATTTGCAAATGGTAAGGCCGAAACAATTGAAGATGGTATCGAGCTCGCACGGGAGAGCATTGATTCTGGAGCAGCATTAGCAAAATTAGAATATCTAATTAATTACAGCAGCAGAATTCCAAGTGAGGTGTTTTAATTGTCTATCTTAGAGAAAATTTTAATTGAAAAAGAAAAAGAAATTACCGCATTAATCGATCAAACCTTTATACCAGTCGAAACGAAGAAAATCACCACTTTTAAAGAGCGTGTGCTCGCAGCAAAGACGATGGCCGTTATTTCCGAAATTAAACGTTCTTCTCCATCAAAGGGCGAAATAAAAATGACAGTCGATCCCGTAACACAAGCGAAACAATATGAAGCAAATGGTGCAGCCGCCATTTCAGTTCTAACAGACAAACCCTTTTTCAATGGGACAATGGATGATTTACGCGCTGTTAGAAGGGCTGTTGATTTGCCGATATTATGTAAGGATTTCATCATTCATCCAATCCAAATAGATCAGGCAAAGGCTGCTGGTGCATCGATTATTCTATTAATCGTAGCTGCATTATCAACAACGGATTTAGAAAATCTCTATCATTATGCTAGAAGCCTGGAACTAGAGGTATTGGTTGAGGTTCATAACGAGGAAGAAATGAATACAGCGCTGCAATTAGATCCAGAAATCATTGGCATTAATAATCGAAATTTGAAAACGTTCGAAGTCAATCTGGATACTACTGAAAAGCTTGCTGCAATGGTAACGAATCCAGATACAATCCTGATCAGTGAAAGTGGTATGAAAACTGTAGCAGATGTTAAACGCGCAAGAGATGCTGGAGCAAAGGCGATTTTAGTTGGGGAAACATTGATGCTCGCAGACAACCTGGCTCAGACCTTTGATGAGCTTAAAGTTGAATTGCTGGCGGAGAAGCGAGATTAATCATGCTAGTAAAAATATGTGGAATCTCAACAAAAGAGGCCGCAGAAGCTGTACTTGCATCTGGTGCAGATTTTATCGGCTTCGTATTTGCCGAAAGCAAGCGCAGAATTTCACCTGAAGCTGCAAGCGATATCGTGCGTTTGGTCCCCTCTTCTGTAAAGAAAGTAGGAGTTTTTGTAAATGAAACGGTCGACAATATGATTGCTATCGCAGAACTTGTTGGGCTTGATTATATTCAGCTGCATGGAGAAGAACCTGCAGAAGTCGCTAAGTCATTGCCATATAAGGTCATAAAAGCATTTTCTATAACTAAGGAAAATGTTAGTTCTATCAAATCCTACCCTTGCGACTATTATTTACTTGATAGCCCTAAGGCAGAGTACCATGGAGGAAACGGGATAACATTTGACTGGAGAATGATTGAACAGCTCTCTATCCCAACTCAGAAGATATTATTAGCTGGCGGACTAAACGCGGACAATATAACAGAAGCAATCAGACTTGCGCACCCTGCTGGAGTCGATGTCTCCAGCGGCGTTGAAACAAATGGTATAAAGGATAATAAAAAAATCAAGCAATTTATTACAATTGCAAAAGGTTATAAAACTAAGGCTTAGCCAAGCTTTTCGGTGACAGCCTTAGGGGATGTTCGGTTAAAAACTAGGACGTCCTGGGACTGCGGTTACTCGTCCCACCGAAATCATTTGGGACTGCGGTTACTCGCCCCAACGAAAACCTTTGGGACTCCGATTACTCGTCCCACCGAAAACATCTGTCGCAACACCGAACTGACCTACATCCTGTAGGCCCCACTTATGTAGTAAGAAATATTTTATACTTTCTTAACTTATCAATTGAAAGGATGAGACGATTAATGACAACCTACACAATGCCCGACGAGGCCGGAAGATATGGCAGTTTTGGAGGAAGATTCGTACCAGAACTATTGATGCCCGCACTGCTAGAATTAGAGGAAGCATATGAAAAGGCTAAGAATGACCCACAATTTATC